>CBDVBS010000431.1:0-3664 GCA_965372275.1 uncultured bacterium
CTGTATCCCTTCATTACAGGGATGATCATGAAGATCGGGGAGATATCCCTGGCCCCCGGACGCTGGGTGGCTATCGTGGCAACACTCGCATGCTGCTGGCTGATTGGATTCATCATACTCAGGCTTACACGCGACCAGCTTCTGAGCCTGGTTTGCGGGATGATGTTCGTATGCATACCCGCCGTATTCCGCTGGGGCCAGGTGATGCGTGTCGATACATTGGCGGTTGCTCTCTCACTTGCGGGGTTAGCGATTTATCTCGTTGCCGGTGACGACAAGAAAAAACTCTGGTGTATCCCGTTTTTCATCGCGGCGTTCCTGACCAAGCAATCAATGTTATCCGCGCCTGTCGCGGTGATCGTTCATTACCTGATGGTCAATCGCAAATGCGGCATCAGATTCCTGATCATCACTATTGTTTCAGGCATCGTGGTTTACTTCCTCGTCGATATGATCACCGGTTTCGGCATGCATAAACATACATTCCTCTACACCGCCAACGCGTTCTTTCCTGAAAGACTATGGGCCGGGCTCAGCATCTATGCATCATTTACAGCACCGGTTATCCTCATCGCATTGTTCTACCTGTTTTCGGGAAAAGGGATTTTCCGTGACTCCCCCGCGCCTCTCTATTTCATCCTCGCAACCGGAACCCTTCTCACCTATGGCTACGTGGGCAGCGACTCCAATTATTTCATAGAGCCGTTTGCCGCGACGCTCCTTATGGCCGGTATAGGTATTCATTCCTGCACGTCATCAGAATCCGGAAAGCAATCTTCCACAAAATGGGTCGGCGTATTCCTGATGGTTCTGCTGCTGACTCAATTCGTAATGATCAGGCTGTTCCAGCATGATGAATTCCGTGTAATGCATGTCGATGTGAACGACGCGCAACAGGGAGAGCTTCTTGTCAGCCTTATCAGGAATACCGAAGGGGAAGTCATCTCCGAGGATGCATCGTTCCAGGTTCTCGCCGGGAAGCAGGTTGTCTTCGAGCCATATATCATGACGCTGCTTGCTGAGCGAAATAAATGGGATCAAGATCAATTCGTTGATGACTTACGGAATGGCAAATTCGAACTGCTCATCCTGCGGTTTGATGTCAATAATCCGAATCATACTGACCGCGCCGAGGATTTGAGCTTGCGTATTGCCGGGTTCAACCGTTTTTCCGATGAGATGGAAGATGCAATCGCCGAGGCATATGAGATCGACAGGAACCTTCTGATTCATTCGAGACGTAATTGGTATATTTACAGGCCGAACGACATTTCCCCGCAATAGTAAATCAGCGCCAAGTTTTTATAGGTCAAACTATCTGCTATAATTATGTGGACTGGAAAGCGTAATTGTTGATTCCAATATTTATTATTTTGGGTGAGGGAGATGCAATAATGAGAATAGGATTTGCACTAATTATCGCGACCCTTTTCGTCGTGTGTTTATGGGGATGCTCAGGTGGGCAATTGGAGCCGATCACAGAACCCGCTAATCCAATTAATAAGACATCCACTAAGGATGATTCAGCCCAGAGAATTCTCTTTGGAATATGGGAAATCGGTTTCGACCCAGCATTCGAAAGTGTCAGCGTCATTCCGTCGCGCAACATCGAGATACATTTTAATATTACCAACTATGTCACACCACCCCAATGCGATGACTGTTTAGGGATAACCATCGAGGGATTCAACCCCGATGGATGGGTCTATGATATCAAGGTCACACTGGAGAATCCGACACCACTCACCGCGTATGATGTGCGTGGAACCCTGCTGATTGGAGCGGATGATGACAACAGGGCAATCATAAACGTGGATGATTACACCGAATTATTCGATGACACCACCCCACCTGATCGTAATCCATTCAAGGTATTCGCGACTGACCAGCCCGGGCGTGTATTCTTGCCCGATGCAATACACGAGGTTCTTTATCAGATCAGCATCCCGCCCCCGCCAAATTTCAATGTGAAATTCGTTATCGACGGCTCATGGCCGAACAACCAGAAAGACCCATATGAAATTTACGATCAGGAAATCACCGGCGAGCTTTTTGATAATGGAAGCGGTAACGCTGATGTCGTCGCGTATATCAAAGACTGGCAGATGGACGTCGAGTGGGTGAAACTGGATGTTACCCCTTTGGGGGCACTTGAGAAATTAGATATGGTATTTCTCGCCGGAACCGAGTGGCAAGCCGAAATTACGAATGAATGGCTCGCGCCCGCCGGTGAGTATGAGTTGTGGCTTGAAGCAAAGAGTCAAAACAATGCACAGATTCTTTATGACAAGATTACCCTGACGATTTCAGAATATGTTAACACACCTCCCGTGTGGGATGACACTGTCGGCATTGTCTCGGCCATCCCGGGTAATGAAGAGGTTCTTATCAACTATGGAGCGGCCTCTGATCCGGATGAGCCTGTGACATATAACATTTATTGCTCAAGCGTGAGTCCGATTGATTTTGAAACCACAGAACCTGAAAATGATGCCGACGGTTCGTCATACCTTTACGAAGGCCTGGCTAACGGTCAAACATATTATTTCGCCGTACGCGCCATGGATGGCCTGGGGCTTGAGGAAGACAACATCATTGAACTGCCTGCAACACCCACAACCGGTAATCAGCCCCCGGTATGGGATGATTTCACAGGCATTACGGATGTAATCAGCGGCGATAAACAGGTCACGTGCATTTACGGCACCGCGTCGGATCCCGATGAGCCGGTAACATATAATGTTTACTACAGTACGGAACCGATAACTGATTATTCAGTGGCCAGCAAACTTGCCAATGAATCGGGATCCCCGTCAATTGTCCTTCCCATTCCAAACGGAATTCCCTTCTGGTTCGGAGTCAGGGCTGAGGACGGCCTCGGAATGGAGGATGACAACACCGTACAACTCTCATGCACACCCGTGAACTTACCACCTGTATGGGACGATACTGTCGGCATAACCGACGCCGTCCCCGGTGATGGCTCGGTTACGGTGCATTTCGGAACCGCCACCGATCCTTCTCCACCGGTGACGTATAACGTCTATTATTCCGATACATCACCGATAGATTTTGGAACAGCGGATGTGATTGCCGGCAATACGGAATCACCGGTAATGGTTGATGGGCTTTCAAACGATCAGGAATATTACTTCGCGGTTCGCGCACAGGATGATGAAGGGCTTGAGGATGAGAACGAAATTACATTGCCCGCAACCCCTTTCTGTTCACCACATGGATGGGGTTTGCATTGGGGGGGGTATACCATTGCCAGGGCGATAGCATATGACGAGCAGGGATATATTTATGTAACCGGTGAATTCCATGAAACTACAGATTTCAACCCCGATCCGAACGAAGAAGATATTCACACACCTGATGGGGTCTACGGGGTTTTTCTAAGTAAATTCACACCCGACGGTGATTACATATGGGGCCTTGACTGGGGACGTGGATCGGGATTAGATGTTGCGGTCGATAACACCGGAAACATTTATGTAACTGGACACTTTGCCGGAACGGTAGATTTCGATCCCGGCCCCGGAGTTGATGAGCACCAACACGATGATGGTTCTCTTGGTGGATGCTTCGTCAGCAAAATCGACGGCAACGGCAATTACCTTTGGGCGCGTACATTTGGCGGAACTTATAACACTGTTGGATT
>CBDVBS010000432.1:0-3661 GCA_965372275.1 uncultured bacterium
TCCTTTAAACATGCGGCCTGTACGCCTTAAAAATGTGCCATTGGTAGCTGCTATCCGGAATTAGCTAAATTGAATCACGCTCCGGGTGCCGCCTACAAACGAGTCTTCGAAGTTTGTAGGTGAAGATAGTAACATCATACCCATGCAATCCGGTTTTTACAAAACACCCAAATATCAACGGTTCAACATCCCCTGTCACGCTATTGAACTGACGCTATCCTGTATGACATAAAAGAAATACGAAAGCATGTAGATTACATTCACGCGAATCCTGTCAGGAGGGGATTTGTTGTTAGGGAAGGAGTGGTATTGTAAGATTTGCCTTGATTCTTTTCTTCATATTGATCACCTACAAACTTCGAAGACTCGGTTGTAGGCGGCACCCGGCTGCTATCCTTTTACTGGTAGTATTTAAGAGTTTCCCAAATTGCTGTGCATCTGGGTGCCACGGGCAAGCGACTCCTTGAAAGGAAATCTCCCACTAATCTTACGTAGCTTGCCCGTGCTAAATAAAAATAACTGCTATCCGGAATTAGCTAAATTGAATCACGCTCCGGGTGTCACGCCCACACGCGTCCTCGCGTTTGGGCGTGCCTATGCCGTGAAGACCGGAACACGCCCAAGGCCGAAGACGTCCGTGGGCGTGGCACCCGGAGGTACTTTTAGACAGGAACTAAATACTCCCCCTGACGTTCGTGGCCCGGAATGCAAGACGGGAGTGCTATAATTGACAGGTTGGAATATTGAGATGCAACGCATGGCAAGATATCTGCTCATCCTGCCCGTACTTATCGGGCTGTTCCTCCTGTTCTACGACCTGGGGGAAAAACCGATATGGTCGGATGAATATTTCACCTGGTCGGTTGTATTCGATGGCGGGTTCCCGTCCCGTGTTCTCACCGACATCCATCCACCCCTCTACTATATTGCGGCTCTGGGCTTCACGCATTGGAGTGATGATAATCTGTGGATGCTCCGCCTGCTATCCGTCGTATGCGGCATCGGCTCGATACTTGTAGCCTTCATCCTGTGCCGGAGATATTTCGGGCGTGTTGCAGGGGATATCTTCCTCATACTGATGCCGCTCAACTGCCACCTTATTCTCTTCTCGAAAATGGGCCGCTATTATGCACCCCTGATGCTCCTCGTACTTCTCGCCCAACTTGCATTCGACCGTGTAACGGCACGTCGGGGATGGGGCAATGTCATCCTGTATGCCCTCACCCTGACACTCTGCTTTTACACAAACCTCGTAAGCCTTCTGATCATCCCGGCCCACCTTATGGCTGTATTGCTGAGACGGAAATCGTTCGGCTATGTATTCGCCGGGCAGATGTACGCGTTGGCCGCACTGATGGGATGGGTGCCGATGATATTGAAGCAGCTTTCGGCCAAGGGGAACTTGTCACCATTTGCGACTGATATTCCGTTCAACTTAATGGGATTCGCGGCGCGTGTACTGTGGCCGATTTATGATTTTTCCTTCGGTGAGAACATCGAACCATGGAATGTGATTGTCGTTATTCCCGGACTTATCGCCATTCTTGTTGCATTCGTATGGTTTCTTATTCGCGGGACATACCGTCTCGAATTCCTCGGGTATCTCATTTGGGTGCTTATCCCACTTGCGGCGCTGACCGGATTGCTTTTACCTGTCGGCATCGAATTCCTCCCCTCGAGAGTAATGTTCCTTCTGCCGTTCTGGTTGATGCTCATAGCAGCGGGGATATCGAAAATGCCAAGGCCGATGATACCGATCCCCGTCATAATTCTCGTGGTGGTAAGCCTGTTCGGGAATTACCAATATATGCACGATGCGGGCACCGTTCATTCAACCTATATAATTCCCTGGAATGATATATCCGCCAGAGCCGACGAGTTGGCGGGGGATGATGGGATTATCATAGCGGATGATGAATCGATGGCCTTCTACCTTCGGGACGATAGCAGGCTGAAATTCCTGTCGACCCTCGAAGACCCGGAAAGACTGCTCCAGCGCCAATTACCGATAGTTCTTGTCATCAATCCACGCGATATAACCCCCGGGGGAATGCTCGATCCCCTCCTCGATATGCTCTCGGACGAAGGTTACCGGGAGTCGAAAACTCTTCAATTCCTCATAGAAGATGAAAATTCCCTTCGCTTCAAAACGAGATTATTAGGGAGGGAAGTAAGCCGGGCCAAGAAGGAAGTGCGGCTTTATCTTCCTAATTAGGGGCGAAGGAGTGATGCGCTTTGCGCTATCGACAATTCATCATGATATTACTGTCAGCTTCATTGCTGATGGGACTTGTACTTCTCCAGGGATGCAACAAGGCTGAAGCACAGGATGGAGAATCGCAGGATGCTGCTTCAGGGTCCACTGCCACTCCAGAGGGGGGCGACGATCCTGAGGATTTCTTCATCGGGCTCGAAGACAGGCTCAGTGAATATTCCCTTGCGTCGATCGCGATTATTGAGATTGTTGATCCGAAGGAAAACGATAAGCATAAAATCCGTAACGTGTACCAGGCGACAATGGAGCAGCTTTCATTGATGGTTGACGTCGCGATACGCGAGGTCAGCGAGATGAGAGTCGCCCAGGTGCTCGGCGAACTCAAGGGAACCGCCGCGATGGGTCTTGACCCGGAGTCGGTCATGGATATCGGGATCAAGCTCAATGTTGACGTACTACTGTTCGCAAGTATCGAGAGCAAGAAGAACGATGTCTTTTTCAAGGCGTACTCGACGATGAGCGGGGATGTCATCTTCTCCGACACGCTCTGCAAATGGCAGCTTCCTGTCGGTGACCCGATGGACTCGCTTTTTGATTTTGGTACCGAATCCGAGGTCGAGGAAACTACGTCGGATTAACTTAGACTTACATTCACAGGTGTTCTAAAGTTAAACCCGCGAATTGCCACTATCCCAAAGGCAATCCGCGGGTTTGTTTTTTTGTACGAAAAATCCTGTTCCCCATCTCTGTGGAAATAGGAACAGTCACTTATTTCCAAAGTCCGTGGGCACCCTTCTGTCTTCAGAAGGGTGGGAAACAGCTGCAAGTATCGCAGCCCGCCATTACTCTTGACACGGGGACTGTCCCAAGTCTTCGCGGGACTGTCCCCGTTACCCAGTATCCAAAAGTGACGGGCCGGAAAATAGTCATAACTGGCCCGATGTTTCGGGACACCCTTGTCCCGAAACCGCTCTGGATAAGGGTTTTAGAATATGTCATTTTGCCGTTTGCAAGGATTTTCGACTTTTTTCCGCCCCGTCAAAAGTCCGTGTGGCACCCTTGCTCGTATGAAACAGGAATCTTGATACGGGGACTGTCCCAAGGTCTTCCGCGGGACTGTCCCCGTTACCCAGTATCGTAACCCGGCGTCTCCCTTGCCACGTCTTATCTTACCTTCATGTAGCCCGGCATTCTGATGCCGGGAACAAATTCTGATATAATTGAGATATGGTAGGGCATCATCGAAATAAACCATGCAATCCTGATCCTGAATCCTTCTTTTCGAGTCCCAATAATATGTGGCGCGCGCCTTGGTGCTGGATGCTGGGAAGGAGCAAGAATCTATTCCCGGCAACGGAGTTGACCGGGCTAGTGCGCCTGTGAGCGTGCGAGGTCGGAGGGGTGCAAGTCCCCTTGAGGCATACGCTCTCCGGCCTGTAATCGACT
>CBDVBS010000433.1:0-3656 GCA_965372275.1 uncultured bacterium
CGCTATAAGCCTCTCGTAGGGGCGAGCCGGAGGCTCGCCCTCCAGCTTCAAATACAGCCTGACCGGAGGGTGACCCTCCGGGTAACCCCTACACAAGACTTGCCGTGTCAGCCAAGGCTATATAATGGCGAAAGTCGAGCGCCTGTTGGTGTTTCGGGAATTTATTCCCGAAACCCTTTGGACAACACCGAGTACAGTTTCGGGAATAAATTCCCAAAACACCGAAAACGACAGGATATACTCATTACGTTATAGTCCCAAGTATCTCACCCGCATGTAAATAATAGGTATATATGCTGAAAAGGATTGACAATCCCCCCGCTCGATATATTAATGTAAGTGTGTTACCCAGGATCGGATTCCGTTTGAACCAAGGAGGCGTGAAACGTGGCAAGAATAATCTTAAACTCAATGAGGCTGATCCTGCCCGTGATGCTTTTGGCATTGCTGGTTCCCGTTGATAGCCCGGCAATGGCAGATGACAAAGATCGTTATTCCCTGCGGCTGATACTTGCGGATGCATCGCTTGACAAGGACGGCAACCTCTATGTCATCGTAAACACCTGGACATCCGATGTGAAAAACCTCCTACGCATACTCCCGGATCATTCCATCGACCGCGATTTTCGCCTCGCGCGTTTCGATAAATGCTGCACTGTTGACCCATTCCTCGTTAACACCGATGAGGAGGGGAATATTTATATCCTCACCTACGTCGACAACATAAGCAACTTCGTGCTTGCCAAGTACACTTCCGAGGGGGAGCTTGACGAAAATTATGCAGAGGCCGGGGTCGTTCACTTTCCTCTCATCACTCCGGTCGATATGGCCGTGAGCGCGGATGGTGTTGTGTATATCCTCGATACCGAGATTCCCGAAGTGTATGTCGTCTCACCAGACGGGTTGGAGATATTGGAATTCGTATCCGATCATTACGATATGATCCGGCCCGTCAAGATCGAACTTGGCCCCAACCAGGAAATTTATGTGTTCGACCTGTTCGATACCGTCTTCAGCCCCTATGAAACCGACCAGGGAATCGTCGCGCTTGAAGCCGATGGTGAACCTGTTTACGCATTCGGCACCGGTTGGGAAGATATTAACTCGGAATCAACGCCGCTGAATTATGCATCGATGGTGGTCGATACCGATGGTTCCCTCTGGGTACTCGGTCCCTATGAAGGCGCGGGACCATTGGGCGGCGCGTATCATTTCGATGCAAACGGGTACCGCATCGGAATGACAACCCTTGACTACCGTCTCGGTGATCAGGATAACGCCGTAGGCATCATCACTGATAATGAAAGCGGTTTCATCATCTTTGAAATTGAGAATGTATCTATCGTGGTAATGCGCTATGACCCCGACGGAAAAGTGCGGGAAAAATTCAGCGCCGAAGTTTTCAAACGTCCCTTCTAATTAGGGAAAATAGGGACAGTCACCTATTTATTTGAGCTATGATCGATTGTCGAGAAGTACATAGAAAAATAAATAGGTGACTGTCCCTCTTATCCGTGGCACCAGACCGGGTAGCGCGTATCTATAGGTCGCTCTGCGACCGATGATGCGCGCTCGTAGTAATGCACCGCTATCCGCGAAGACGCGTAGTAGCGGTGGCACACGGATAAGACACTGACATGCTCGAAGACTCGCAAGTCAGTGCCACCCGGATGGGATAGCAGTATCACACAGACGGAGTGACGGTGTTACACGGACACCTCTATTACTGCATTTCTACCCGACTATTACTCTCACACCCACATACCCTTTGAAACCGGACGGATTTACAGTCATAATATCCTAAGCAAGTAAATCCAAGGAGGCTGTTTTGCCACGATGGGATTACATAACAAAGGATGAAACCCGCGCGCTCCAGGGGAAGCTTCTCTCACGCTTCATCCGCGAACAGGTCTATCCCTTCAGCCCGTATTACCGCGAGATGTTCGACAGGGAAGGATTAACGCCCGCCGATTTCCGCACCTTCGATGATCTCCGAAAAATCCCATTTTCATCGAAGGAGAATATCGCACCCAGTGAGGAGGACCCTGCGCGTCCGCGACGTATCATCCTCCAGCCCGACCCGGCGACTATCAAGGACCATCTCCCGCTTGGCAAGAAACTCTCCCTCCTTGCAGGTAAGATGCGTGGAGTCGATCCAGCCATCAGGATCAAGTACGAATACCTCCCCATCCACTTCATCGCCACCACCGGACGTACCGCGAATTCGACGCCCTTTGTGTATTCCGGCCGGGATGTTGACCGCATGCGGCAGATTGGCAAAAGGCTTTATACAGCCGGGGGAATGGATACAACCGACACGGTGTTCAATGTATTCCCCTACGCGCCGCATCTTGCATTCTGGGTTGTCGCCCTCGGAGCAATGGAGGCCGGTGTGCCATGTTTCAACACCGGCGGCGGAAAAGTACTCGGCACCGAGCGGATCCTCATCACCGCATCCAAAATGAAAGCCACCGTCCTGACGGGCGTCCCGGGTTACGTCTATCATCTGCTGCGCATTGCGATCGATATGAAACTCGACCTCTCCCACATCAGGACAATAGTCCTCGGTGCTGAACGTGTCACCGACGGTCACCGTAAGAAAATGGCTGAAATGCTGGGCGAGCTTGGGTCGAAAAACCCGGTGATCCTCGGCACGTATGGCTTCACCGAATCCCGCACGGCATGGGTTGAATGCCCCGGGAAAGATACGAATGGGTATCATCTCTATCCCGACTTTGAAATATTCGAGATCATCGATCCCAATACCAATGAACCGGTCGGCGACGGTGAAGATGGTGAGATCGTTTATACATGCCTTGACTGGCGGGGCTCCTGCATATTGAGATACCGCACCGGCGATTATGCCAAAGGCGGGATCGTGCACGATGCCTGCCCGGGATGCGGACGGCTTGGCCCCAGGTTGACAAACGATATAACGCGACTGTCCAACCTCTCGGAATTCCGTCTAACAAGCGTCAGGGGAACAGTGGTAAATCTGAACGATCTCGTACCGATAATGACCGATCTCGATGAAATTATCGAATGGCAGATCGAGATTACCAAGGTGAACAACGATCCACACGAACTCGATGAACTCAATCTTTACATTGCCGTCGGGGAAAACTGTGATAATGAGAAACTCATCGGGATCTTAGGGGAGAAATTCGCGTATACCTGTGAAGTGAAACCATCGGCAATTCATTTTCTTTCTCCCGATGAGATCGTCAGCCGGTTGAAAATGGAAACGAGTCCCAAGGAGGAGCGCATAGTCGATCACCGTCCGGAGATAAACAGGAAGTGGGGGTTGGAATGACCGAGTTCCCCGCCCGTCGCAAAAACACAGCATTTGCCGGATGCTTCACAATAATCGTTATCCTCGCATTGATTCTTGCCGGGGCGTTTTTCGCATGGAAATTCCTCGATAAATTCAATATTTCAGACGATCAGGACCCTTCCGTGGTGGCCTACTTCGATATGCTCTACGCCGCGCGTGACTCTATCGCCGCGAATCCAAACGACCAGGAAGCACGGTTGAGGCTTGCATTGGCATCGTTCCATTTGGGTGGAATACGCGAAGCCCTGCACGAAATAAAGATCATTGAAGCATCGGGCGATATTCCACCAGGCATGGGCGGGTTGAAAAAAGAGATCCATGA
>CBDVBS010000434.1:0-3647 GCA_965372275.1 uncultured bacterium
CGTTCTTGATGGCACGGTCTGCCCGACGCTTTGGGAGGGCTGACCGTGGATTATTTATGGATTACGCACTAAGACCACGGTCAGTTCGAAGACTCACAGACCGTGCCATCAAGACAGTTGTATCTCAAGTGTCTTCCGAAACACTAAGATAAGTAGAATCATTTCGGGTGCCGCGCACTTTAGAGTGCGTTTTTTTCTTCTAAGACGTTATAATATATCTCCGTGAGCAAGATAGAGCACATACGTAACTTCGCGATCATCGCGCACATCGACCATGGCAAGTCCACGCTTGCCGACAGGCTGCTTGAAGTCACGGAGACCGTACCGAAAGAGCGGATGCGCGACCAGATGCTCGACCGCATGGACCTTGAGCGTGAACGCGGGATCACCATCAAGGCCCAGGCGGTGAGGATGAAATATACCGGGAAGGACGGCAATACCTACCAGTACAATCTCATCGATACGCCGGGACATGTTGATTTTACATACGAAGTGAGCCGCGCGCTCGCATCGTGCGAAGGGGCGATACTGCTTATCGATGCGTCCCAGGGATTCCAGGCACAGACCTTAGCCAACCTGTATTTAGCGCTCGATGCCGACTTAGCGGTCTTCCCGGTGCTGAACAAGATCGACCTGATATCGGCGAGTCCGGATGAACTCGCCGAAGAGGTCGTCGATTTCCTCGGTTGCGAACCAGAGGAAGTGCTGAGGGTGTCGGCCAAGGACGGCACCGGCGCGGAGGATGTACTTGAGGCGGTTTACAAGAATATCCCGCCGCCCGAAGGAGAACCGTCGGGACTTCTGAAGGCGCACATATTCGACAGCCATTTCGACACTTATCGCGGAGTGATCGTTTATGTGCGGATGATCGACGGGGAGATCAAGCGCGGTATGCGTATAGAGCTTTTTTCCGCCTTCGCGAAGTATGACGTCAACGAGGTCGGCGTATTCACACCCGAGATGACACCGATCGACAAGCTCAGCGCCGGGGAAGTGGGATATTTTATCGCCACCATCAGGAATGTCGCCGATGCGCAGATCGGGGATACCGTGATCGAAGCAGGGAAGCGCGAGAAAGTGACCCCATTGGCCGGTTTCAAGGAATTGAAACAGATGGTTTTCTGCGGACTGTTCCCCGTTGAAAGCGAGGATTATGAAAAACTCAAATTGGCGCTCGATAAACTCAGTCTCAACGATTCGTCTTTCAGCTACCAGGCGGAGACGAGCAAGGCGTTGGGATTCGGTTACCGCTGCGGTTTCTTGGGCGTGCTGCATCTTGAGATTATCGTTGAACGGCTTGAGAGGGAATACGGCCTCGAATTACTGATAACCGTGCCGAACGTTATTTACAAGATTCACAAAACCGATGGAAGCATTTTAGAGATCGATTCACCGGGCGAGATGCCCGACCCGACCGTGATCGAACATATGGAAGAACCGTATGTCAACGCCACGATTGTCACCCCGCCGGAATATATCGGCCCGATAATGGAACTTTCCCACAACAAACGCGCCAGGCAGAAAAGCATGGAGTACCTGAGCAAGAGCAGGGTGCTGCTTTCATACGAGATGCCCCTTGCCGAACTCATCGTCGAATATTTCCAGCGGTTGAAAACGGTGAGCCGGGGTTATGGTTCGCTCGATTATGAGCTTTCCACTTTCAAACCAACGAAGCTTGTTAAGGTTGACATTCTCGTGAACAAGGAACCGGTCGATGCATTGAGCTTTCTCGTTGACGAACCGGGGGCATACCGTCGGGCGCGTGATTTGTGCCTGAAACTCAGGGACACTATCCCGAGGCATATGTTCGAAGTGCCCATCCAGGCGGCAATCGGCGGGAAAATCATCGCCAGGGAAAGTATCAGGGCGATGCGCAAGGATGTTACGGCCAAATGTTACGGCGGTGATGTCACGCGAAAACGTAAACTACTCGAAAAGCAGAAGAAGGGAAAGGCGCGTATGAAACAGATCGGCTCCGTCACCATCCCCCAGGAAGCATTTTTAGTCGCACTGAAGGTCAGGGAAGAAGATTAATCCCCCACTCCCCGATTGTAGTCCCCTCTGACGTAGCCCGGCATCTCATTTGCCGGGATTCTTCACCTGTCATACTCTGCCCCCGCAATAACAATCCTTGCTCCGTCCGCCCAATCCGCCGGATATATTCCTCGTTCCACATACCTGTGAAAACTCGAATGCTTCCAATCCCCGGGAGCCTTGACCAAACCGTGCTTGACAGGGTTGAAATGAATATACTCCACGCATCTCTCGCGGTCCTCGTCGTCCTTTACCGTGTGCTCCCAGAAACGGTCCTGCCATATCATATCCCCTTGCGAAATGATACCGGTTTTCTTGAATTCGGCGCCAAGGCCCTTCTTGAAGGAATAAACGACCTTTGAATAATCCGCCTCACCTGGTTTTATGAGCCAGTGCAGGTGATCAGGGAGAATTACCCAGGCAATTAATTTTATATCGAAGCGTTCACGAATCCTCCCCATCACCTGGTATGCAAGATCGCGGGTTGATCCCGATCCTAATCATTGCTTTCGATTCCTTGTGCTAATGGTCAGGACGTATTCAGCATCCGTGTTCTTAGGTTTGTTTCTTCGGTACCCTACCATATCACGATTATACCAGATTAATTTCCCGGCAAATGAGATGCCGGGCTACGGGATTCCCATTAACCTTTGCTGAAATATATGATGTAGTGTATTCTGTAGCCAATATTTACGACATTTCAATGCCGTGAGGTGTGAGATGGAAGAGAAGCTCGGATTGGACGAAGTACTTCTGAAAAAATTCAACAGACTTGCCGATGCGTGGCCTGAGCACAGGCGTGACCTGACGCACATGATCTATTTCTCCTTATCCATAATAATGCTCACGTTCTTCAACCTTCGAATGCTCGACGCCGTGGTGCGTTCCCCGGTAGTCAAGGTGATCGATGTGTTCGGGCTTCTGCTGCTGTTCATCGTGGCGATATGGTCAAACTATGAGCGGACCCAGGGGGATAATATTCAGCAGATGATGAGACGCGTCAACGCCGGGGAATATGATCCCGATGACACGGAACTGATGGCGAAGTTGCAGGAAGCCGCAAAGTACTCGGAGATCGCGGAGAGGGAGTATCCGTTCGTGCTGATGATGATCGGCGTCGGTATATTCACACTGAACCTGATTGCCTATTTCGTGTACGGCCCGGTGCCGGGTTAGGAGCGGGATACTGAGTGAAATTGCATTAACAAAACTATATTGATAGAATGTCTGTCTTATGGACGAAGAAAAAAGGGCAAAAGAAATAGGTGAGACAGCGGAAGAATGTTCGCAGAAGGGGTTCGGGCGATACATCGCCCTGTTTTTCATCTACCTGATCGGCATCCCGGCATCGATCCTCTACTGGATCATCGCCCTCGTGTTATGGACGGGTGGTTGGTTGTTCGCATGCATCGGCTTCTTCTTTATCTTCATAGTCACATGGATTCTCAACCTGTTCAGGCCGATGCCCAAGGAGTGGGGATACCGCTATGTCGAACAGGAAGACTGGCCCCTTTCCAGTGAGGAATTGGCGCTGAAGCACGGCAAGAAGAATGAATGAGGGACAGTCACCAATGGCGCATTTTTAAGCTTTCAACACTGCTCTGGCAGCGGGT
>CBDVBS010000435.1:0-3629 GCA_965372275.1 uncultured bacterium
CTTGCTATGTGCGCGCATCATCGGTCGCAGAGCGACCTATAGATACGCGCTACCCGATAGGGTAATTGATACTTTTCCCGGCAAGGGATTGCCGGGCTACGTTACTCTCGCCATCTTTTCCGGGTGGCACCCTTCTGTCTTCAGAAGGGTGGTTGTATGAAAACCACAACAGACATACAGCCAATCATCAGGATAGCTGCTACTTTCCGAAGACGGAAAGATAGCAGCAACCTTCACTGCAACAACCTTCACTGCTACCTTCACTGCGGCTGATTTACGGAGACCACCCTTTTGCGGACAAAAGGGTGCCACCCGGAAAGAATTCGTGGGTGAATGGGGGTTTACTCTACCTCTACAACCCGCAACTGGTTCGAGGCGCCGCCGATGCCGACACGTGAGCCGGAGAGATAGACGATCATATCGCCGGGTTTGATGAGTTTGTGGGTTTTCATGCGGCGTATGCCGTATTCGAGTGTCTCTTCGACTCCGCGCAATGCCTCGGCGTAGAATGGATACACACCACGCACCATGGTAAGCATCCCGATGACTTCCTCATTGTCGGTAAGCGCCGCAATCGGAATGGACGGACGCAGGCGCGATACAAGCCTTGCGGTGTTGCCGGTATGTGAATTCACGAGAAACGCGGCCGCTTCGACCCCGACAGCCAAATCGAGCGCGGCAATCGCGGCGGACGCGGCGACTTCATCATCACCCCACAGAATCGGCTCGAGAATATAGCCCGGACGGAATTCCGAATATTCCGGCGTCGCCGAGTGATTTTCCGCCGACCGGCATATCTCGGCCATCATCGCGACCGCCTTATTGGGATACTTCCCCACCGCCGTCTCGCCGCTGAGCATGACGGCGTCGGCCTCGTCATACACGGCATTCGATACATCACTCACTTCGGCGCGGGTGGGCAGCTCGTTCTTGGTCATCGATTCGAGCATCTGTGTTGCGACGACCACGAATACACGCTCACGTATGCATAGCGGGATGATGTCCTTCTGATACCGCAGAAGCTCCGCTATCGGACGCTCGATGCCCAAATCGCCGCGAGCAACCATCACGCCGTCGGACGCACGGATAATCGCCTCGAGACATTCGGCATCAGACACAGCCCTGGCGGTCTCGATCTTGGCGACAATCGATTTACCCTTGAGCGCATCCGACATGAATTCCGTCCGAAGACGCTCGATATCGGCGACATCGTGCACGAAGCTCAGGGCGATATGGTCAATATAATCGGGGTTCCCATTCAGGACGCGCAAATCGCCCGCGTCTTTGTCGGTTATACAACTCATCGCGAATGTTATCCCGCTGCCATCGGGCCCGCGAAGGAAAACTCCTTTCCCGCGTTCGATGGGGCCGCCCTTGATGATGCGTGCCGTAAGGAATGGTGCATCGACACCGGTCACCCTGCATACGATCAGGCCTTCATTGATGCATATCTCCGCGTCCGGCCGCACTTGCGCGAGGAGATCGTAAGCGGGATCGCGATGCACAATCGGTATCGCACCGCCGTCGGTCGAGTTGGTCCCGTCCACGCGGAAACGCACCTCTTCGTCCACTTTCAATTCATTTATACCATTCGGGATATCACCTAAACGCACCTTGGGTCCCTGCAGATCGCAGAGTATCCCCAGGCGCTTCCCCCGTTTCTCAGCGATTCCCCGGGCCATTTTGAAATACGGCACATAAAATTCCGCGGGTGCGAATGAGAGATTGAACCGGGCGACATCCATACCCGCGTCGATCAGTCCGCCGATATACGTGGCGACCTCCCGGTCGAATTCACGGCGGGATAAGTCATCCGTAAGCCCGTCATACTTGGCCTTCCGGATTCCCAACGTAGCAATGATCTTCGTCAGTCTCGGCATAATCGCCTCTCATATCAGAAATTGTTGTTCCAGACCGGGTCTTCACCGCGTGTGACCCGCCTGAGATTATCTATATCGTCCCTCGAATGAGTGCGCGTGAGGAATATCAGACCTACATAAAGCAGTATGCACACAAGATAGATTCCAAGCCGCAGGCCTATAAAACCTTCACGCGGCGTGTATATCATCGCGAGTATCAACGGGATCGAACACAGTATCGGTTTCAGGAATGTCCCCCAGAAATCGAGACGAAACCCCAGGCGGTAAACAAAGAATATACCTAAGGCAAAGAGGAATGTTTCCGCTACGAAAATTGCACCCACCGCGCCGTAAACCTTGTGCGTAGGCACCAATGCCAGCAGCAGGACAACGAGTACAATAAGCGCGGCGGTTGAGATGATGGTGTCGAGTTTCTGCTTTCCAAGCGCGACGAAGATGTTGCGTATCACGAGGGAGGGGAAACTGATGATTATCAGGAAACTCAAAACGCGCATTGCGGTGATTGCATCCTTGGTCGGATCCTCGGTGTAGAAGGTCAGTATGAGTCCGCTTGCCGCCATAAGCATGAGTCCGAGAGGCAACGCAATCACCACGAGCAGGCGCATGAGGAAATTGTATGTCCACTCGAATCCCTTGCGGTTGCCTGTGGCAAGACGGCACATCGCGGGGAATATCGCGGGGCGTATGCTGCCGGGGATAAATTTAAGCTGCTCGATGATCTGGTATGGTATTCCGAAGCTCGATACGATCTTGTATTTATGGAATATCCACAGCACCAGGTTCCCGGCACGCAGGTAGTTGATACGCACCGCTTCGGCGATTCCCAGCGGGAATGACTCACGAACTATATGTCTCAATGATTCGCGCCGCCATCGCAATGACGGCTTTGCGATCACGCTGCTGCCGAGCCACCATATCAGTGCGTTCGTAATGAGGCTGATAATAGCGACGGCTGAGAAGATGTGAATGAGCGTAAACGGTTCACGGCAAAGGAACCACAGTACCACCACGGTGAAAATCGCGTGGAATACCATGATGAGAGCGTCATAGATGAGCTTCTCGTGAGCCTTGAATCCGGCGCCGAATGTTCCCTGTACATATGCGATGCTCAATGCTAAGGTCATGGCCACGATACCGTAGCCGACGGTTTTCGGGTCACCCTTCACATAGACGAGAAGCGCGGCCGCGATGCAGCCCAATATCATCATGGCAATGAACAGGCATCCCGAAATGATGAGCCCGTCACCGAGAAGTTCGGCCGTGCGTTTTTTGTTGACCGCAATCTCGCGTATGAGGATATAGACCATTCCCGAATGCAGGTTGATGGCAAATATGCTTCCCCATGTGACGGCGACGAGGTAGTAGCCCTCCTGCTCAGGTGCGAGGTAGCGGAAGATGAACGCCATATAGACGAATGTGACCGCCTTGGAGAAGATATTGGCGGCGAGAAGATAGGCTGAATTTGTGGCTATGCGTCTCGGACTTGATTCCAACAGTTCATGCATCCTGTTTGATACGAATTATCAGTTATCAATATTACAACTATGGAGTAAGTATAACAATCTCACCGCGGCACATAGCATCTTCAAAACCCCGCCATTATTTCCGGGTGGCACGGTCTGCACGAGTCCTCGAGTGCTGACCGTGGTCTTAGGGGATGTCCACTCCCTTCCGCCTTCGCTACGCTTCGTCGTACAGGTACGGTCGTGGTTCGGATGCTTCGCTTCCGGGTGTCACGCCCACACGCGT
>CBDVBS010000436.1:0-3611 GCA_965372275.1 uncultured bacterium
ACAAGATCGGGCTCGAAGCCGGTGACGGCTCTCACAAGCTGGTCACGATTTCGTTCAAATTGCTGCCGAAGGAAGGAATCGATGTGACGTTTATCCATTCACGCAAGGATGACATCGAGGCCCTGGCGTTGGCGATATTCAACGAATACACCTTCGAGGAACTGACATCGCCCTCAGGTTCGGGGATGGCAGCGGCGGGATTGGCCGCAGGGATAAACGAATTACTGGATGATGATGTAGTTGATGAGCTTGATCTTGAGCAGATAGTGAATTAATAGAACTTTCCGATGTATCGGGACGGGCTGTCCCAAGTCTTGTGTTATTTAAGGAAGTGATTGAAAAATGCGTTCGCCATTGAGATGGTTGAATATTTCCCTCGCACTGCTCTTAGTTGTGTCGATGGGTATGATGAGCGGCTGCAGAACCGCAAGTGACACAAATGATCCACCGTTGATTACATCGATCAAAGTGCTCTTGGGTTCCACCGAACTGAACGAACTGGCCCGGGATGTCACCGTGACACTGAGGGTGGAATATACGGACGAGGATTATTCCTCCAACGGTTCCGGTAACCTTCAATTCAAACCGGATATCATGTGGACCGCCCGGTTCGATGGAACCTCGATATCCCTTGCGGATAACTTCGTCGATCCGAGCATCAATTCGGCCATATTCAACGTACCCGACCAGCCGGGGACATTGCGCATAAATGTCACACTCACCGACCGTTATGGCGAATCGACCATCGGATACAAGCTGATCGAGATCATGGAGAACAGCGCCCCGATCATCCGCGATTTCACCGTGGACGGCGTAATCTCCAGCGGCCTGATCCCACAGGCGAGACGCGATGAGCAGATAGCTATTGAAGTTAATTATATTGATGATGACTACGATCCCGACTCGGATGATCCCGATCCGCTCAAGAAGCCGACATTCCTCTGGACGGCCGAATGGCACGATTCGGGTATCGGTCTGAACGCGAATTTCTTCGACCGCTACACCAATCCGTGTTTGTTCGACACTCCGGATGAGACCGGATTCATCAAGTTCACAGCGGTTGTCACCGACCGTGATAACCAGTCGAGCGAGGATTATCTCATAATTGAAATCAGCGACAACGAACCGCCGGAGATTACATCGCTCGACCTCGGCAGCGTTATATTCCACATCTCGACGGAACGTACGCTGAAGGTCACCGCATCCGATCCTGATGATACGGAGGGAACACTCACATATGAATGGGGCGCGGATGGCGGTAATTTCACCACGCTGACAACACTGGACGAAGTGAAATGGCGGGCTGATGAAGTCGGCAATTTCAACCTGTATGTCACCGTCACCGATGAGGACGGCGGATGGGATCGGGAAGATTTCATCCTTGAGGCGACTAACGACGCTCCGGAGATTACCGGTTATGAGATTGATGACAAGACGCCGGAGCCGGGCGGTACGGTGAATATCAAGGTGTATGTCACCGATCCGGACAGCGAGGATGCCAACGCCGACCTCGTTTATGACTGGGAAGCCGATGGCGGCGGATTCATATCCGAGAGCGTCACCGATACAGGCGCGGAAGCTGATTGGTTAGCTCCGAGCGGGGAAGGGAATTACATCATTACGGTGACGGTCTATGATCCCTGGGGCGGCTCGGATTCGATGCAGCTTCCGGCCGTGACAGTAACTCCGCCATCAGGTTAGGGTAACAACATCCATTAATTCCGAATTCGTAGCCCGGCATTCTGATGCCGGGTTTTTTATGTTTAGGATTTCCCGGAAAAGGATTTCCGGGCTATATAACTTTGTAATTATTACAATTCATCGTAACGGCTAATTGCTGCCCAACGCCGCTGCCAGTACAATAAATATAACAATTGAGAATAATAATATTTGAAGTGCTTTTACATTTACAGCCTTATTTCTTATCGACGTATACAATAGATATACAAATGTACATATTACAGTTAAGCCAACGATTATTATTATCACCGTCCAAAATGCAGTGATAATAGAACTAATCATTTCATTGCTCATAGATTTATTATACTCAAGAAATGTAGCTCGGCAATCCCTTGCCGGGATTATTTATATATTAAGATTCCCGGAAAAGGATTTCCGGGCTACATGAAGAGGTTAGTTCTGTTTCTCCCAATCCTCCCTGCTGACAATATAAATATATGCATGCACGTCCGTGCGGGGGATTTTTGAATCCTTCGGCGCCTCATATAAATATTCGCCGACCCTTTTGGCTCCGACGTATTCCTGCATCTTGTGCGACGCAATATTCAGTTTGTTCGGACTTCCCTTGACACCCTTGCAGTCGGTGTGCGTGAAGAGGTAATCGACGAGCCATCGTTTGATCGCCTTGCCGTTACCGGTCCCCCCGTAGTCCGGCAGGAGTTTCACATCGGTTTCAGAGATGCCGTCCTCGCCCGGCAGACCGAGCTTACATTCGCCGATGAGCGCGCCCGATGATTTCAGCCCGACGATGAGTTTCTTGTTGTACTCGGTATCATCCTCTTTGGCGATGGATTCGCGTATTTCATCCTTTGTAATGTGCAATCCGTCCGGGAATCCGACCAGGGTCATCACCTTGGGGTTATTCCAGAGGGAGTGGAACATGCTCACATCTTCATCCGATGTGGTTGTTTTGCGTATTATCAATCTTTCGGTTTCGAATATCACTGTTTGCTCTCTGCTGATTTATGTCCTCCATTTTACCTTACTCTATCCCGGGTGCCACCGCTTCTCCGAATCTTCAAGGAAAGCGGTGTCTTACAAAGAGTGTCCACTCCCTCACGGTCGTGGCTCGGTTAGCCATAATTAAATATAATTTGTGTGCCACCGCCTCGGGTAGCGCGTATCTATAGTAAGCGCCAGCGAACGATGATGCGCGCTCAAGGCAAAACACCGCTATCAGCGAAGACGCTGAGTAGCGGTGGCACACGGATGGGGTCATAACAATGACACGCCCAAGGCCGAAGACGTCCGTGGGCGTGCCACCCGGGATTTTGATGTATCGGGACACCCTGTCCCGATACCCCTTAATGTTTCGGCACAAGGTGTACCGAAACATCAGGTAATCCTTTCCCGTAGCCCGGCATCTCACTTGCCGGGAACAAATCTGTCACAACATAGTCAGAAACAATTGGAATATTCATGGAATTCCGGGAACATTCCATCAACCTCTCCGACACAAGATAACGCCAGGGCGGCGATTGCAAAAAATCAAACAAGTGAGGTGTAATATGCTTAACAGAACCCATCCTCTCATCATCGTGACCCTCCTGATGTTCTTCGCCTTGGCGGCAGGATGTTCCTCTGGTGGCGGAATTCTGCCTGGGGTTAACGAAGATGGGAACGTTCTGGAAGCCGCGTCCTTCGAAGGTGGCGACAATTTCGTCGATCTGACCGATGAAGGACTGACGCTGACGCTGACAGACGACAACGGTGCGCCGTTGCCCGAAGTCGAGGTCTATCTTGATGGCGAGCTTGCTGACTACACGGATGAGAACGGCGAGTATACGCTCTACGGTCTCACCGAAGACGACAGCGAACTCAGCTTCGCTATCGAGGAAGTTGAGTTGTTCTCAACCACTATCAACTCCGTA
>CBDVBS010000437.1:0-3609 GCA_965372275.1 uncultured bacterium
AGTAAAAGTTTCGGCAACAAGTTACCGAAACACCGCAAGTAACTACACCAGCTTTCCCGAAACGGGTAAGTAAAAGTTTCGGCAACAAGTTACCGAAACACCGCAAGTAACTACACCAGCTTTACTGAAACGGGTAAGTAAAAGTTTCGGCAACAAGTTACCGAAACACCTTAATGTCAATATCTACATATACTCATCCCGGTTTTACAGCTCTACAAAACCCCCCGTTTACGGGGGGCAGGGGGGTCTTACCAATCCGACGGCATTGTAATCCTCCCAAGTCCCTCATCATACGCAGGCACAAACATGTAATCCGTACCCGGCACCCACGCCCCGCCCGGTGCCGATGCCCCATTGGACGAAGGCGTCAACGAACTAAGTGTCTTCGGAATACCATAATCAACCGCCGCGAATCTCGCTACCGGTCGCCCATAGGTCGTAGCACTGTTTAATGTCCCCCACACAACAATATGGCAATCCGGATCATCCTGATCAATATAAATACCCGGGACCGATGATATCGGCTGCGTCCCGAACAACTCATTATCGGTGAACTGGATAACACCCGACTTGTCCATCGCGAACATCCTTATCGCAATAACGCTGCATACGAAAACATAATGCTCCTGCAGCGGGTTGTAATCGAAATCCCGTATACCCGCGCCGACGATCATGCCATGCACGGCGGTTGAACCCCAAGAACTTCCTGACCAATGGTATACCGTGTAACCATCACCGACAGGATCTTTAACAAGGACAATCGGGTAATCCTCGTCATCAACCGCGATCCTGTAAATATCTCCGGGGAATGTGTATTCATCGGTAATTTCCGAAAATGCGACCCCGTCGAACTGACACCTCTTGAGTGTTGCTTCTTCATCCACCACTACAAGGTAGATATTGTCGTTCGTGCAGGCCGCAATATCCGCGGTTATATCGATTGGCGAATTGAACATAATGGTCGGTACAATCGGGTCCTCAGCGTCGGCGGGAGCCGCACCCATTGTCCAGAAAGTCACCGGGTAATATCGCAGCGCCGCCCCGATGATGAAAGGCGCTTCCGATGTATCCCTTGTTGCCGTCATACCCGCCTTTTCAGGCAGGAATCCTTGCCATAGGCCATCAGGCGGACCCCACGATTCCACGATAAATGCCTCGTATTCGGTGATTGGAATCATATCGGGACACGGGCCGGGGTCATCCGTCACGGTTGTTGTATGAATCCAGCAGTTGTAAATATACTCGTCATGCATCGGGTTGCTGACCGGCAACAGGTCGGCATACCAGCTTTCCCCGAATGTCTGCACATCAATCGCGGTTATGAGGATATCCAGATCTCCCGCCTGAATTGGAGTAGCCCATACACCATCGAACCTGAACTTGACCGATTTATCCGTGGAACCCGGACCCATGTAGCTGCCGAACACTTGTGAAATTACGCCATCAGCTTCGACCGATACACCGCTGATATTCCCCTGCCAGTCCCAGACCTCGACATCCATGCTGATATGTCCACCGCCATCATCATTCTCGAACCAGAGCCCATTCTCCCATTCGGTGGCACTCATACAGAATGCCTCCGAACTGTTCGCGGTGTAGATGTTGAAATCATCCAACCCGTACGGCGGCATGCCGAACGGTAGATGATAATTGGCATAAACGGCATAGTTGAAAACGAAAAAATCTATCGGCGGCTCGGTATTCGTCCAGCTCAAATCGTAATGACGCGATATCAGCGAATTCTCATTGAACACGCCACGGTTCGCCAAGTTGGCGGGATTGGTGAAAAAATCGGGCAGCTCATCATTAAGGCCGATACCTTCACAGAAATATTTGTAACCCGCCAAGCCTGAGTAACCGGCATAACCCGCCGGTGTTCCAAGCATGCCATCAGTATATCCAAATGGAACCCCCGTGAAAAATTCCGGGCTTGTAATAACCGTCAAGCCGTCCGCGTTGGTAACTTCCGGGCCGAATACAACACCGCGCACATCGAATCCCTTGAATGTCGTCGCTGTCAGCGGGTTCCTGAGTATGACATCGACCCCGACATATTTCTGCGCAGGCTTTATCTGGAGCGTGTCAAAATCGATATTCAAATTTGTCAATGCCGGTGGTTCGAGAAAACCGAGCACATTAATAACCTGGTTGCTCGTCCTCAGATCAACGATGTCCACGTGCTCGGAATCGGCATCAATCACAACCTGCCATAATCCTAAGCAGGCACCGGGGCTATCGAAATCCATGCCGGATGCATCGTTCTCATTTGCAAGTACAACCCCGACATCACTTGCCCCTGAACATGAAACAACAAAGAGAAGCGTGAGGAGGAGAAACAAGCATAAGCTTCCTTTATTCAACATATCATTCTCCAATCAGCAATATTAAGTGTATCGGGACAAGCCTATCCCGATGCAACATAGATGCATGAACCTCCGTTCACGGTCAATTACCATGCGAAATTCCATCGCACGGATTTCATCCAATTATATTAGATACGGTATTTGATGTCTTCCTTACCGAAGCAACCCATCCACCGGCGCGAAATCATCGGTGAGCACTTGCGATGCCCACCATTTTTCAGGGACCTCATCGGAATAACTGTTCGCCCTGATTATGTAAAATGGATATGTTCCTACCGCGCCGGAATTCACCAGCCGTACCGCAGTATTAGTCCAGTCCGATTTCGACAAGGATGTCTTATCCTTGCAGGCAATAAATACAACATTCATCGATTCACCGGCGGGAAACAGGTAGATATTCGGAAACACCTTGCTCATCGTATGATATATCGACGTAACAAGTTCCTTCCTCTCACCGTGAATCTGGCCGATCACATTGAACGCGAAGACACCGTCATCCGAAAGATGCTCATGCACAATTTCGAAAAATTCCAGCGTCGCTAAGTGAAACGGTATGTACGAGCCATATTTATTCGACGTGTACGCGTCCATAATCACCAGGTCATATATCTTATCCGATTTCCTGATAAATACGCGCGCATCCTGGATGGTGACCTCGGTAGTATCCGACGGATCGAAGTAGAAATATTCAACGGCGACGTCATACACCGCCTCGTCGATCTCGGCAATATCGATCTCAACGCTGGGGAAATAATGCTGCATGAGTTTCGGGGCGCTTGCGCCGCCGAGTCCCAACATGAGGCACTTCTCAATATCCTGTTTCAGCACGAACGACTGGAACAGGAAATCGATATATTCGAAATGCCCCATCAACGGGTTGCTCTTCTTCATCATGCTCTCGATGGAATTATCGAACCTGAGCATCCGGTCGCCGCCGTCATCCACCACCCTGATGTGGTGATACAGGCTGTCCTCTTCGTAAATCGTATTCGCCCATCCTGCCGACGCAGGCGTTGATATCAGCAGGATTGCCATGAGGAGGAAAGCCGTGGAAATCATCGTGCAGCGCATACCAATCATCTCCCGGGTTATGACTTAACAACAAGTCCATTATACCTTATCAGTTGATTACTGAAAAAACATCCGATAAGGTCACAGATTACTAACCTCAGCCTTGTGGCACCCTTGGCTTCTTGTGGCACCCCTTGTATCTTTTCCCTATGGCATCATTTGTATCAATTGGTTA
>CBDVBS010000438.1:0-3604 GCA_965372275.1 uncultured bacterium
CCGCTACTCAGCGTCTTCGCTGATAGCGGTGTCTTACTATGAGCGCGCATCATCGTTCGCTGGCGCTCACTATAGATACGCGCTACCCGGAGGGTAACTTTTTCAACAAACCATTCCACTCGACTTATGCCATTTTATTTCCGGGTGGCACCCTTCTGTCTTCAGAAGGGTGGTCCTATGAAAACCCCAACAGACAAACAGCTAATCATCAGGTTAGCAGCTACTTCCCGAAGACGGCAAGATAGCAGCTACCTTCACTGCAATTGATTTACTAAGATCACCCTTTTGTCGAAGACTCCAACATGGTGCCACACGGACTGACCGTGCCACCCGGAGTAGGATTTAGGCGTGTCGGATTAAAGCGTGTGAAGATGACATCCTTAATGCTATAATCAACACCTATGACCGAGCATCAGAACAGGCTTCATCTCTACACCGGGGACGGCAAAGGGAAGACAAGCGTTGCCGTGGGTATGGCCATACGCGCCATAGGCGCCGGTATGAAAGTCGCGTTCCTGCAATTCGACAAGGGCTACGATGGCGGGGATGATATTTATAATGAACGTAAAATCCTCCGCCAATTTGATTCGATATATCTCTTCGCGTCCGGTATGAGCCGTATGGACGAGGACGGCGGATTCCGTATGGGTAACACCGAGGAAGATATCATCGAAGCCAATGTCGGTCTTGAAAAAGCCGGAGAGCTGATCAAGGGATGTCGTTACGACATGGTCATTCTCGACGAAGCCATTACATCCGCCGAATACGGGCTTGTTAAAAAGGAAGATGTAATGAAGATCGTAGGATTGTGGAAAGATGCCGGGAAGCCGTGTGAACTGGTGCTGACGGGCAGGGGGGCATGGGATGAGCTTATTGAAGCCGCCGATCTCGTCAGTGAAGTCAGGAAGGTCAAGCATTACTACGACAACGGCTCCCCCGCGAAAAGGGGGGTTGAATTCTGAGCGGCACACGGAAAGCTGATAAAGTGCGGGATCCGAAATCCACGCCGATGATGAAGCAGTACACCGCGATGAAAGCGAAGTACCCCGACTGCTTCCTTTTTTTTCGAATGGGTGATTTCTACGAGATGTTCGGCGAGGATGCGGTCAAGGGCGCGGACATACTCGAAATCGCCCTGACTTCGCGTGACCGGGGAGCGGAAGAGACACGCCTGCCGATGTGCGGAGTGCCGCATCATGCATTGTGGAATTACATTCAGAAAATGATCAACGCCGGACAGATGGTCGCCATATGCGAACAGGTGGAGGACCCGAAGCAGGCGAAGGGACTTGTCAAGCGGGAAGTGGTACGGGTCATCACCCCCGGCACGCTCATCGAAGAAGAATTGATGGAGGAAGGAACGGCCAATTATCTCGCGGCAATCGTTCCAGAGCCCGATGGAATCGGACTTGCATTATGCGATGTCAGCCGCGCTTCGGTCTATCTCACCGAGTTGCACGGTGAAGATTCACTCACACAGGCAATCGAAGAACTGGGCCGGTTCGGGGTCGCGGAACTTCTTGTGCCGGAGAAGTTCGAAGACCCGCGTCTGACTAATGCCATGGAGACTCATTCAATCTCGATGGCTAAGTACCGGCGTGATTTCGATGATGATTGGCGACGCCCTAAGCTTTTCGAGGACAAGCTTGGCGTCAAGGATACCGCGATGCTCCCATTCGGCGACCACCCGATGGCAGCCGATGCGCTCTATCGCGTTATTGCATACCTTGAAAGAACCAACCCCCCGGCCGCGAAGAATCTCGAACGGTTTACATACTACGAACCCGATTCTTTTATGTCGGTAGATGAAACCACTCGCGCGAATCTTGAGCTGTTCCGCTCGCAACGTACCGGCGAGAAGAAAAATTCACTTCTGTGGGTGCTTGATAAAACACGTACCGCCGCGGGTAAACGTCTGCTCAGGGAAGTCATGAGCTTTCCGTTGATGCGGCGCGAAACCATAGAATCACGTCACGCCGGTGTGGATGAATTTCTCAAGCGCCCGTTGATACGCGTGGAGATCGGCGATGCGTTGAAGGGCATACGTGACATCGAGCGTATCGAGAGCCGGGTAGCGGCGAACGCTGCATCACCACTCGATTTGGCGTCATTGCGCGAATCATTGCTGCGTCTGCCGAATTTGAAGGAATGGGCGGGGAAGCTCGAAGCATCCATATTCCAGGGAATTTTCGATAGCACCGAGCCGCTGGATGAACTTGCCGATCACCTGTCGAAAGCGCTTGTGATCAATCCCCCGGCGAGTCACAAAGAGGGTGGGGTGTTTGCCAACGGATTTAATGTAGAGCTGGATAAAGTTCGATCAGCCGCGCGCGACGGAAAGGAATGGATCGCATCACTTCAACTGAAAGAACGCGACCTGACCGGCATCAAGAACCTGAAAGTCGGTTACAACAAGGTCTTCGGTTATTTCCTCTCAGTCAGCAAAGCCAACCTGCATCTCGTGCCGCAGCATTACATACGGAAGCAGACTCTCGTGAATGCCGAGCGTTTCATCACCGAGGAATTGAAGTCGATGGAGGATGAAATTCTCACGGCCAATGAAAAGGCGATCACCCTCGAAATACAAATGTACGAGGCTCTGCTGGAACGAATATCAGGCCATCGCAAATCCCTGCTCCATGGGGCGTACGCGATCGCGCTGCTTGATTTGCTCGTATGCTTCGCCGAATGCGCCGCGCAATACAACTGGTGCCGACCAACGCTTAACGAGGGGATGGAACTGAAGATCGAGGCGGGACGTCACCCGGTCATCGATCTCACCCAGCGCGATGAGCCGTTTGTTCCGAACGATGCCGAATTCAACACCGATGACAAACAGATGAATATCATCACCGGCCCGAATATGGCCGGGAAATCGACATACCTCCGGCAGGCGGCGCTGATAGCGTTCCTCAATCAGATCGGATCGTTTGTCCCCGCAACATCAGCGGCATTACCGATATTCGACGCGATATTCTCCCGCGTTGGTGCGACCGATGACCTCGCGCTTGGCCAATCGACATTCATGGTTGAGATGCTCGAATGTTCGCGTATCCTTCATAACGCCACCGGACAATCGTTGATCATCCTCGATGAGATCGGTCGCGGCACGAGCACATATGACGGTCTCGCCATCGCCTGGGCGGTCGCGGAATATATACACAACCATGCCGATCTGCGCGCCATAACACTTTTCGCCACGCATTACCACGAACTCACAAGCCTGAGCGAATCACTTCCGGGTGTACGCAATCTCCGTATAATGCTCCAGGAACGTGACGGCGAAATAGTGTTTCTGAGGCGTGTCACCGAGGGACGAGCGCAGAAATCGTACGGCATACAGGTCGCCAAACTTGCAGGATTGCCCAAACCGGTCATCGAGAGGGCGAATGAAATTATGAAGGCCATCGATGCGCAGAAGGTGTCGCCGGATATAATTGCATTATCGGCGAGGGAAGATGCACGTAAGCAGGTACGCCTGAAACGCGATGATTCGGATCAGACTGAACTCTTCGGTAAAGGTGGGTAATTATACTTACATACGGTAAGGTAGCTGCTATCAATGGCACTAACTTAAGCTAAAATTGGAAAAGTGTCTCCTTTG
>CBDVBS010000439.1:0-3592 GCA_965372275.1 uncultured bacterium
AAGCTGATTATCAAGGTTAATGCCGCGAGTGCCAAGGCTAAGGAGATGGTTGCCGCCGTTGGTGGCAATGTCGAGGTGCTGGCTTGATCCAGATTTACCTACATGCCTGGAATGTCCCTGAGATCAGGAAGAGACTGATCTACGTGCTGTTGATGTTCATCATTTTCGTGGCGGGGGCCAATGTACCGATCCCCGGCACGCATCCTGAGAACATCATCAAGTTCTGGCAGGGTCAGTCACAGGGTGGTGGCATATTCCAATTACTGGACCTGTTTGGCGGAGGCGCGCTGAAGAGATTCAGCATATTTGCTCTCGGCATTATGCCCTATATTAACGCGAGCATTATCTTCAACCTCCTCGTCGTCGTTTTCCCCGCTCTCAAGGATCTGCAGAAGGAAGGCGAAGCCGGACGTAAGAAGATCGCCGCTTGGACGAGATATCTCACTGTACTCCTTGCCGCTATCCAGGCGATGGGTATGCTGATGCTCTTCCGTAACCAGGGTTTGTTCGGCACCGCCGGAGTGGAGGAAAGCACACTTATCGTCTTCAAGGATTATTTCATTGTTGTCATAACCCTTGTGTCCGGAACAATGATGCTGCTCTGGATCGGGGAACTCATAAGCGAGAATGGCGTCGGCAACGGCGTCAGCCTGTTGATATTCATCGGGATCACATCCCAGTTACCCGTCCAGTTCATGGGCGACTTCTGGGCCCGGCAGGGTGACCCCAACGCTCTGCGGGATTTCATCTTCTTCGCGCTCATCTTTGTAGGGATGATATGGTTCGTAGTGTATGTGCATTCAGCCGAAAGGCGCATCCCGATCCATTACGCCCGAAGGCAGGTTGGAAGGCGATACTACGAAGGACACACGCATTACCTTCCTCTGAAAGTGAACCAGGCCGGTGTTATACCCATCATATTCGCGGTCTCGGTACTTCTGTTCCCGACCACGATCATCACGTTTCTTCCACAAAGTTCCTGGCTCGCGCAGAAGATACAGGGATTCCCGAATTCCGTGCCGTATTTCATAATGTATGCAATCTTGATAGGTATATTCACCTATTTCTATACCGCCGTAACTTTCGATCCCAAGGATGTCAGCGATAACCTGAAGAAGAACGGTGGATTTATCCAGGGTATAAGGCCGGGTCCCCAGACCCAGCGTTACCTTGAAAAGATACTTGAGAAGACCACGTTTATCGGAGCTTCGTTCCTTATTCTCGTAGCGGTTATCCCGCCGGCCATTTTCCAGAAGTTCCTTCCCGGGCTTCAATCGATGAATCTCGTGGGTGGAACGAGTATCCTCATCGTCGTGGGCGTTGCGCTCGACACGGTTCGTGAGATTGACGCCCGGCTTACGATGATGAAATACGAGTCGGCGATACAATAGAGTAACAGACAGAAAGAGAAGGCCATTGAGATGTAATTTGATAATATTAGGACCTCCCGGTGCCGGGAAGGGTACGCAGTCAAAAGCCGTGGCGGAAAAGATTGGAATTGCTCATGTCGATTGTGGACATGTCATTCGCGACGAGGTGTCAGGCAAGACCGCTTTCGGAAGCAAGGCTGAAGAGTATATTGTTTCCGGGAAGCTCGTGCCGGATGAGCTTATCATCGGTATGATACTTCACCGTCTCAGCTACCCGGATTGTGGATCGGGTTACCTCCTTGACGGTTTCCCGCGGACCCTTGAGCAAGCCCGTAGGCTGGATGAATTCCTCGCGGGCCAGAGAAAGAACCTGGATTATGTCCTCAGTATCGAGTTGGATGAGGATGCCGCGGTGAAGAGGTTGTCATCCAGGAGATACTGCCAGGCATGCGGTTCGGTGTTCAATTTGCTGACCGTGCCGCCGAAAGAAGGTGGCATGTGCGATAATTGCGGCGGCAAATTGATGAAAAGACTTGATGACAAGCCCGACACCATCAAGGAGAGGTTCAAGATATATAAGGCTGAGACCGAGCCGGTGAAAGAGTATTATAAGGATACCGTTGGGTATTTCGAAGTAGACGGCAACAAAGCCTCGGATGTCTTAACGGAAGAGATTGTTAAAGCTATAAGAGAAGGAGGGCGTTGCGGTTAACCAACCCGGATCGCCTGAATGAGAGCAACTGTTTTATGCCGAAGAAGAAGAAACAGGAAGAATTTGAAAAAGAAGGCCATATCGAAGTCGAAGGTAAGGTTATTGAAGCCATGCCTAACACCATGTTCAGGGTGGAACTCGATTCAGGCCATGTGGTCCTTGCACATATATCCGGGAAGATACGCATGTCGTTCATACGTATCAGTTTAGGCGACCGGGTGAAAGTTGAACTGAGTCCGTACGATTTGAAAAGAGGACGAATCACTTGGCGATACCGCTGATATGCGGCGTCCAGGAGTGGATAAAATGAAAGTAAGAGCAAGCGTAAAAAAGATTTGCATCAAGTGTAAGATTATCAAGCGCCATGGCAGAGTCATGGTGATATGCGAGAACCCAAAGCATAAACAGCGCCAGGGTTAGAGCTGATTCTTACATCGGAGGATAAAGCGTGCCACGTATAGCAGGAGTTGATTTGCCTGGAAAGAAACGGTCGGTTATTGCGCTGACCTATATCTTTGGCATCGGCAGAACCACAGCATCCCGAATCCTTGCCAAGGTTGGGGTGGATGAGAACACCAAGATTGACGATCTGAGCGACAAGCAGGTCGCGGCCGTCAGGGACCTTATCCAGGAATGCAAGGTCGAAGGTGACTTGAGGCGCGATATGACGGAGAACATCAAGCGCCTGATGGAGATCGGATGCTATCGCGGATTAAGGCACCGGCGTGGTTTACCCGTGAGGGGCCAGCGTACCCGCACGAACGCCCGTATGCGTAAAGGTAAGCGGAAGACGGTTGCCGGGAAGAAGAGGGCACTGGGCAAGAAGTAAATGAAATTAACGAGGTTGGTCTATGGCTAAGAAAAAGACAGGTGGAAAAACAAGGAAGCGAACCAAGCGTACCGTGGCGCATGGCCAGGCGCATGTTCGTTCAACCTTCAATAACACGATAATCACCATTACCGATACTGAAGGCAATACAGTTGCCTGGGGATCCGGTGGTACCAAGGGCTTCAAGGGTTCGCGCAAATCGACTCCGTTCGCCGCCCAGCAGGCCGCGAGGGATGTCGCCAAGCAGTGCATGGACATGGGCATGAGGCGAATTGATATATTCACGAAGGGTCCGGGGTCCGGTCGCGAAAGTGCTATCAGGGCATTCATGGCCTCCGGGATAGATGTTGGGATAATAAAGGATATCAGCCCGGTGCCGCATAACGGTTGCAGGCCCCGGAAGCGTCGAAGGGTGTAACCCGGAGCGCATCAATATTTTGAATTCTTTGGGAGAGTTGGGAATTGAGTAAAAGCGAAACAGCAGTATGCCGCCTGTGTCGTCGAGAGGGAGAGAAGCTCTTCCTCAAAGGCGAAAGGTGCTATTCAAACAAGTGCGCCATGGAAGAGGGGCGCAATCCGAGTCCTCCGGGCGGGATGAAGTACGGCCGACGGACCACGTCCGACTATAACACCCAGCTTCGAGAGAAGCAGAAAGTCAAACGCGTGTACGGGATGCAGGAA
>CBDVBS010000440.1:0-3571 GCA_965372275.1 uncultured bacterium
CTGAAGTGTGCGGCACCCAGCTTCTGAAAAAATATTTGCCAAGGAGAATTGGTCTAAAGTGTGCGGCCCCCAGCATTTGTAAAATCATTTGCCATGTAGAATTGGTCTCAGAAACGCAAGGAACCATTGCTTGAAAAATTCAGGAAGCCCACCGATGGTGGGCTTCCGATGTTTCATATTTGGACGACAGCTATTTCTGCGGATAAGGCTCGTAAAGGATCAAGTCCGGCATTATTGAGAGAAGCTGCATCGAACCTTCATTGATCTCATTGCTATCCGTCAGGTTCTCGATATCATTCAGTGTGACATTGCCGCTCATCAGCCAGGCTAAGAGAAGCTGTACGGTGTCCAGGTCGTCATAGGCGATGAGGTCGTGCTCACACAGGTAATCCGGAGCCGTGTTCTTGGCCTTCTGCAGGCAGTCGTATATCTCGGAGAAGAACGGCTGGATCATACCGTAGACGGGAAGCCACGGGCCGATCTGCGCGGGGTCAGAACTGATGTCCGCGAGCAGGCTCAGGAGCAATCCGCCCTTGCCTACCCAGGCATCGGCGTCGTTGAAATTGGACAGGGCGAAATCGAATTCCGAAAGCGCCTGGTCCCATTCAAATCCCGGGAACATCGGGTTGGTGGCGAAGTTGTCCTTGCCCCTCTTGGCGTGTACCCAGGCCAACCCGGCATAAGCGGATGAAGAGAGCGTGAAATCCTCGCCGTTGCCTGAGATCTTGCGAGAGCCGAGAGCACGGTTGAAGTAGATGAGAGCTTGGTGGAAGTCCTTCTGCTTATAAGAGGCCCACCCAAGGTCCAGCCACGGGTTGTCGAGCATTACTTCATTAAGGTCTATGGTGCCCGGGCTGCTGAAGAACAGGTCCTGCTCATAGCCGATGTAACGTCCGATCGACTGGTTGATGTGCTCGGCTTCGAACTTGAGCACCTGGCCGGTGGGCAGGTTCTGGATGGTGAACATGCCTGCTCCAGCACCGCTGGCGGGAGGGTTGAACTTGGGGGCAACGCTGATGCCCTCCATGTTCTTCACCGTGATCGTCGTATCGAACCCGCCGAGGGGATAGCCTTCACGGTCAACAATAATCCCGGATACGGTGCCGTAGGAGCCGGTGCCGCCACCTGTCGGACCGGGGTCGATCGGGTCACCGCTCGAACCCGAACAGGCTCCCGCTAAGAGTAAGGATGTTATGAGTACCGCAAGGGTAATTGCCTTTTTGATGTTAAGTATATGCATTATCAATAATCCTCCATCTCGGTCGGGTTCATTAGGAATAATTAAACTCTGTAATCTCTATGGATGTCTGCGCCGATATCGTCTTCGGCAACGTCGGGTCGTCGAGGAAAAACCTCGGCACGCCGGTTACGTTGATCATCAGCGTTCCCAAACGCAACCCCAGATCCTGCATCAGGTGAACTCGACCGAGGTAAGTAGCATTGTCGAGCTGGAAGAAGACAACCTCGTTGGGGTAGTAGAGCCAGTCAGTGGTGATGGGTTCATCAATTATACCGTCGCCGTCATCATCGAAACCGATATTATATGAAAGCGGATACCCGTCGTTGATCAACTCGCCGTTACCATCAACGGCAACTTTCGGAGGTTTCATTATTTCGTATTTCGTGCGGACGACAAATATGATGTCCCCATGAAGAATCGGGTTTGTAAATGCCCTCACGATCATATCGTCCTCGAACGGCGTGAACGTTTCCTGCAGCGCGGCATACACATCGACGAGGCCCCAACCGGTGTGGGCGTCGATGCCAGGGCTGCCGACAGAATCGGCATTGGCCGAATCCTTGAGCAGGTTCTTGACTTGCTCGGCGGTGAGGAACGGATACTGTGCCCAGATAAGGCCGGCGGCGCCGGATACGAACGGGGCGGCAAACGATGTGCCGGTCCCGACCGCGTAGGGGGCGCCGTATCCCGTAACGGATGTCGAGATGATGTCCTTACCGGGGGCGACAAGGAATGCCTGTGAATCGAGAGGCTGTGACAAGGACGGTTTGTTGGATGTCAACAGCATTCCATTTGCCTGGTCAATTGCTCCAACCGCGATGACGTCCTCGTAGCCGGCGGGATAAACGGTTGTAACGCCGTCATCCACGAATGTCCCGTCGTCACCGGCGGCGGCAACAAGAAGCGCGCCTTTCTCAACCGCGTATGCGACCGCGGCGGCTTCACTTTGCAGCGGACCCTCGACGTTCGAGCGGCGGAATCCATAGGACATATTGATGATCAACCTGGCGTTGTATGGATTGTTGAAATATGCGCCTTCGAGGTCATAGGGGTCGGTGAGGTTCTTGGCGTTTAAGTACTGGTTCGCGGCATAAAGGATTCCCTCGGCGCTTGTAACGCTGGTGCCGTTCCCTTCGTCATCAAGAACCTTGATGCCGAGCAGGCGGCACTGCCAGGTTACGGATGAGATACCGATAGTGTTATCGGTAAGCGCGCCGATGATGCCGGCAACCATCGTACCGTGGCCGTGATCGTCCATCGGATCGTTGAATTGATTGCCGTTGGGGATAAGATTAAGTCCCTCGATGAATTTCAGGTTATCCTGAATTCCCGACGGGTTCATATCCGGGTGCTTGTAATCGATCCCCGTGTCCAGAACAGCGACAAGGACATCGTTTACTGTAAGCTCCTCGGACGGCGGCGGGAACGGCCCGAAACCGGGCTCGATTACCCACGCCTGGGGTGCATTGATGTGGAACAAGCCCCACTCGTCGGGGAAGTAGCCGTCGTTCGGCGTGATGCTCTGATCGAATGCACGCTCGATGAATACCGGCTCACAAACATCCACCAACGGATGACTCTCGACGGTTCCCGCTATTATGGCGAGGTCGAGATCCTCCGGCAGCTCAATGTTATAGAAGTCGATTTCCCCGAGGTGCTTCAAAATTTCGAGGTCGTACTTTTCGAAGAAACCCGCGATCTGCTCGCCCGTGGCTTCACTGGTGAATTTCAACATAAGCTGATCGCCAACGATGTTTCCGTTGATCAACTCTGATGTCACTTCTCGTACCAGTGAACTTTCAGCGAGACCCTGGGTGTTGATCGCCTGTCCTCCGCGGAACAAGGTTGACTCCTCCTCGGCGGGGGAGCATCCTAACGCGAAGAGCAAACTCAGGAGCAAGACAGCGGCTAACGGTTTTGCTAAGGAATACAATCTATTTCCTCCAGCTATACTATTATGTTGGATGGCTATACTCCATCCTAATTCTACGTAAAATGCACAATTAAACCGGCTCCGAAGGCCGACATAGATTCAGCAAGTATATTGTCTGTAATCCCACTTGTCAACCTGAATTGAAATATGCGAGGATTCATTTAAAGCTACAATAAATTACAATAATTTACCATTGTTTACGCCCGGTGTCAAGGGGGGGGGGTTATTCGGAAAAATGGAGATTTTAATTTTGGATGTGAATCTGTTGATGTTTTTGGTAAGAGTGTGTTGGAGCAACGGGGAAGAACTTCAACGGTGTTTCGGTAACTTGTTGCCGAAACCGGATAACTGATGGTTTCGGCAACAAGTTACCGAAACACCGGAGGGGCGGTTTCGGG
>CBDVBS010000441.1:0-3569 GCA_965372275.1 uncultured bacterium
GTGTTGTTCGTTTTTGTGTGGGTTATTTGGTTTTGGTGTACGTTGAAATAATGTAAACTAAAGTATCTACATTTCAACCCCGCCGGTAACGAGCATTGTCCCCATGGAGAACGAGGAGCCGGTGCCCAAGAAAATTCACAAGGAAAAGAATATGGGCGACGAAGAGGTTCTCGATCAATTCTTCGGAACTTGAACCTGATGCGACTTAATCTAATCGTATAGATTAAATCGCCTACTTCGACCTAACAAACCTTTGATAAAGCCCAACAAACCACGAACCTCCCTTTCAGGGGGGTTTGTGTGTTGACATTGAAACCTGATCAAACCGCAAAGATAGTTATATATTTCACAAACTTCCGCTTTTCGTTGAATTTATCTTACATTTGGGCTTTACTCCGAATCCGGGTTCAGGTTCATCAACCCTATACACGCAAATTACATGGATAGTAATTATACGTATTATTGCTATACGTTTTGCAATCACCTTGAGTCCTAATTCTTGCATCATCTTATCCAAAATTATATTTATCACAATCTGCCGTCCAAGAGGTTGACTTGGTTCAATAGCGGCGTTAAATTATCTACCTGTCTCTATGAAGAGTGATGCATCAAGCCCTCTTCTGAGAAAGGAAGAATTATGGCAAAGATCACTGAAATCCTATGGCACGGCCGTGGGGGTCAGGGCGCAAAGACAGCCGCCACCCTGCTGGCCGAAGTTGCCTGTTCAGAAGGAATGTACTCCCAGGGATTCCCGGAATACGGCCCGGAACGAATGGGCGCACCGATGAAGGGATACACGAGAATATCCGAGGAGAAGATACGCGTCCACTCCGGTATTTACCACCCGGATATCATCACGGTACTTGATGAAACGCTTTTCGAACCGGTTGATATCGTGGGGGGTATTGGTGACGACACAAAGTTGATCATCAATACCGCATGCAGTCCCGCCGAAGCAAGGCAGAAGTACAACATCAAGAATGGTGAGGTCTTCACCATTGAGGCTACACTGATTTCCATCGAGGAAATGAAGCGCGATATGCCGAATACGCCGATGCTCGGCGCGTTAGCCAAAGTCGCCGGTTCACCCTCGCTCGACGCGATCATCACCGACCTGACCAAGAAGTTCACCCACAAGTTTCCAAAGAAGGTCGTTGATGCAAACATTCGTGCCGTGAAGAGGGCATACGAGGAGGTGAAGTCGGAGTGAAAAAGAAAGGTTGGAAAGAACTACCGTTAGCCGGGGTCATTGAAGACGCGGGCAATGCCGTGGAGTACAATACCGGTTCATGGCGTACGTATGCACCAATCTGGCACGAGGATAAGTGTATTCACTGCTTCACCTGCTGGATATTCTGTCCCGACAACGCGATTACCGTCAAGGACGGGAAGATCACGGGGATAAATTATTACCATTGCAAAGGCTGCGGGATATGCGCCCATGAGTGTCCCAAAAAACCCGATGCAATCGAGATGAAACTTGAAGCCGAATGCGAGCTTCCGTAATAAAAGGGTTTTTAGCTGAGAGGAGTCAATAATGGCAAGGATTTCATTAACAGGTAACGATTCCGCCGCAGTGGCATTTAGACAGTGCTTTCCCGACGTGATGGCGTGTTATCCCATCACGCCACAGACGGAGATGATGCATAAATTCGCCGAATTCGTCGCTGACGGCGAGGTAAAAACCGAACTCGTCACCGTTGAAAGCGAGCACTCCGCGATGAGCGCCTGCGTCGGCGCTTCCGCTGCGGGGGTAAGGGTGGGCACCGCTTCCTCGGCCTGCGGGCTCGCGCTGATGTGGGAGATAACCTATGTTGCATCATCACTGCGTCTCCCGATTGTGATGGCCCTGATTAACCGCGCCTTATCCGCGCCAATCAATATTCATTGCGACCATTCGGATACCATGGGCGCGCGCGACAACGGCTGGATACAGCTTCACAGCGAAAATGCGCAGCAAATCTATGACAACATCATCCAGGCATACAAGATTGCTGAGAATCCGGATGTGCTTTTGCCTGTCATGGTTTGCTACGATGGTTTTATCCTGTCACATACCCAGGAAGTCCTCGATATTTTAGACGATGACAAGGTATCGAAATTCGTCGGCGAATATAAGCCCGTACATTCGGTGCTCGACTTCGATAACCCGAAAACGTTCGGTGCACTCGACCTGCAGGATTACTACTTCGAACACAAGCGCCAGCAGTGGGAAGCATACAAGCACATATTCCCGGTACTCGAGAAGGTTGGGAAGGAATACGGCAAACTCACCGGAAGGGAATACGGATATTTCGAAACTGAACATATGGATGATGCCGAAGTAGCGCTTATCTGCATGGGTTCTACATGCGGCACCGCGTCAGTAGCGGCGGACAATCTCCGCGAACAGGGTAAGAAGGTCGGACTCGTCAACCTCCGATGCTTCAGGCCATTCCCCGTTGATTTGATCGGTGAGATATTCCAGAACGTGCACACGGTCATCGTGCTCGACCGCGCGATGTCATTCGGAACCCCCGGCGGACCGTTGGCCATTGAAGTGCAAAGCGCGCTCTATAACATGCCGAAGAAACCGAAGGTCGTGAATTATATCTACGGCCTCGGCGGACGTGATATAAATACCGACCATATTGCCGAGGTTTACGACAGGCATCTCGATCCGAAGTTTGAGATGACAGAGGTTGGATTCATCAACCTTCGCGAATAGCAGGATGGTGACCCACGAAATGGGATTCGTGGGTTACAGGTTCGTGAGTGACAGGTTCGTGAGTGATAATAGCAGTAACCCACGAATCCCATTTTAGTAGTAACCCACGAATCCCATTTTAGCAGTAACCCACGAATCCCATTTCGTGGGTAACAGACATTCAACAATTGCAGTGTTAATTTGAAAGTGAGGAATACAAATGGCATCGAAAGTGAACGTAAAAACAATCAAAGAGATTGCGGATAAAGAACCGATATATACAAGCGGTCATCGCGCCTGTGCCGGATGCGGGTGCAGCGTGGTCTTATCACAGGTAATGAGAGCCGTGGAAAACGATGTTGTAATCGGTTGCGCTACCGGCTGCATGGAAGTCGTTACCACAATCTTCCCCTACACCTCATGGAATACGCCCTACATCCACAATGCCTTCGAGAACGTCGCCGCGACAATCAGCGGTGTCGAAGCGGCTTACCAGGCGCTCAAGAAACAGGGCAAGATGGATCCGGACAAGAAGGTCAACTTCATCGCGTTCGCCGGTGACGGCGGCACATATGACATAGGACTTCAATCACTCTCGGGAGCGATGGAACGCAACCACGATATGCTCTATATCTGCTACGACAACGAAGCCTACATGAATACGGGCATTCAGCGTTCGAGCGCAACACCACTCGGTGCCGCGGCGTCAACATCTCCGGCAGGTACGGTTATCCCCGGCAAGCAGCAGAACCGTAAGAACCTGACCGATATTCTCGCCGCGCATCACATCCCGTATGTCGCCCAGGCCAGCCCGCATAACTGGATGGATCTCATGCGGAAAGTCCGCCGCGCACTGGAACTCGAAGGCTCTGCGTTCATCAAT
>CBDVBS010000442.1:0-3566 GCA_965372275.1 uncultured bacterium
CACTACTGAGGCCTGTCCCATTTTTTCGGCACATCCTTACTTTTTCAACAGCCCCGGGACGCCTGCGCTATACAAAAATAATCAGATGCTTCGTCCTGATGCAGATCCGACTCCTAAGAATTGGAAGGTTGACGCCTTTGCGTTTACGCTTCCGGGCGTGAGCGGGTCATCCGTCGATACGGAGCGAATCATCCCCGAGTCGGAAAGTCTCCCTAAATAATCAAGATGGTCCTCGACCAGCCTGTTGAGCTCATCATCGGAAATGCCGTCTGCGACTAAGGCGACGCGGCACAACTGCTCCCGGAGGTATTCGGTGACTTCACCCGGAAGCCCACGGGATGCCATGACGCTCTCCACAAGCCTCAGACGGGTATGTTCATCAGCGAATTCACTTCCTGATATTTCGTCCTCAACCGGTATTTCCTCCGCAAGTTCATCTTCCGGAGGAGTGTCCGCAATTATCCGCTCAACAAGATCCGGACGGCTTTCGCGGAATTCGGCGAGGGTCATGCTCTCTATGAGTCTGAGCCCTTCGGCGTATCCCGCCGACTCCCTGAGGAGTGCCTCGACACGTCCTCCCGCGGCGGCATCGGTGACGAAATCGACCGAGTATGCCTTGCTTATCTCGGTTACCTCGCGCACAACCCGCCCGTCGCGCCGCGTGAGCTTCGTCCGCCCCAGGGCATTGATGCTGACATCGCCGAGGATTCCCTCATTCACCATCGAGGCAATCCAGTCGTGCTCCCCGCTGACCCGGATCAGTGCCCTCAGGCAATCCGATTCGGCCCGGCACGATTCGACGACGCCGCACACATCGCGGATGGAACGCTCACCGATACCGCCTTCGCGTGAATGATCGATGAAACATTTCACCCCGACGAATTTATCCGCGGCATTGACGATCGTGTCGGCGGGATAGAAATTCCCGTTCTTCGAGAGTCCCGCGCGGAGTATCACGCCGCTGAGCAGATGTGTGTCCGTATCATAGGTCGCTTCCGACAACGTTTCGTGAATCGGTATATTCATTAGCTCCTCCTCCCGCCGAATCCTTCGCGGACCTCATTCCAGAGGGTTTCCAAGGCCCACTCGATGATCCAGTCGGCCAGGTCGTCCCGGACTTCACGCAACTTCGCGCGCAGTTCATCGGCGATCTCATCGCGCCTGTCCTCGTCGAACAGGTCCTGGATGCTGATGCGCATATCACTGAAAACATCCCGGATGATCCACTTAGCCTCGACGAGACGTTCGCGCGCTTTGCGATCGAACCAGCGGCGCAGTTTGCGCCACATTTTTCTGATTGTTCCCATATCTATTCGCCTTCCTTGTTGGGGTTTTCTTCTGAATCGATTTCCAATCCGGCACGCTCTATCTCGAGCTCGACATCCTCGACCCATGGATTGATGGACAACGCCCGGCGTTTGGAGATGAGTCCTGCGCCAAGTTGCGCAATGAGAGTCTGGGTGATGTCGGCTACTTCGCTGCGTACGATCGGCGGGAACTCGACTTCCACCGATTCATCGCAATCGACCGGCAGTCTACCGGCGGCCTTGGCTTCCCTGATCACCCGCCCGAAGAGTCCGCTGTAGAACTTTCCAAGCAGGCGTTGGCGCGCTTCGAATTTCTTTAGCATGGGAAGTTCCATGGATTTGGTGGTAGCGAGGTTGCCGGTTGACGGGTCGCCGAAGTAGTGTTCGAATATTCCCGACCCGGCAGCTATCATCAGCTTGAGGGCACGTCCGTCTTCCTTCACGTCATCCGCCCCGACCGATGGATGCAGCACCTGCCAGTCCTCGCCCTCGTTTACGACCAGCACGCTTCCGGCACGAGGCGGACGCACGCGCCCGGTGATCGAATCACGCTCGAAGACATCCTTCGCCTGCGCGGGTGTGCCAGGAACCTTCCTGAGGTATGCGAAACTTGCCCGTGCCCTGTTGAGGGAAACGCGGTCGCGAAGCCACTGTGAATAGAGTTCGAGCCAGGGGAGTACGCGGTAGAGTTCGCTTATACCGCGTGATGAAGATGAGAGACGGTTTACGGTGAGATGGATGATTTCATTCGCGGGGATGATCTCATCGGCGTCTTCCTCATCATAATCGAAACCGGCGGCGGAGTTATCCAGGCTCTCCCGGTAAACACGCCTTGTATAGCGTCTCAGGTAACTCGCCGGTCTGCCGTTTGAATCATTGAATGAGATGTCAACTATCTCCCTCGGATCGAGCAGCATGGCCTTGATATGTCCGGACATGGGGTTAATGAATAAACGCAGGAACGTCTCGCCGAATACCTGGAGTTCGTCCGAGATGAATTCCTGCAATGCATCCCAACCGTTGTCCGTGTCATTCCAGAAATCATCGAGCGCTCTCTGCACCCTTTCATCAGACGCGGCGAAGGTGAGTCCTTCCCCCATGACGAACCAGCTCGTGAGATTCACGATATGCCCTGCCATGGGATCGCTCATCCATGCTTCAAACGCGCGTTCGTACATCTCCCCACGTGTTCTCGGCGACAGGTCGTAACCTTCGCGGCGGATGTTCATCGGACGCCATTCATATGGGTCTATGCGGGTTTCCACCCCTTCGGTGAGATTCGCGGCATCCGGTTTTCCTTTGAGTGAATCGATCAGTCTACGTATTAATCGCATATGGGCATCCTTTCTCGGCTTTCCTCGAACTTGCGGACTGGGGTTTTTAGGATTGGTCAGGCTTGGGTGCCGCCTACAACCGAGTCTTCGAAGGTTGTAGGTGATCAATATCAAGAAAAAGAATCAACGGAAATCCTACGCGTCCCCTTCTCCCAAACAACCAATCCCGGGAGTACTCAGGATAGCAGCTACTTTCCGAAGACGGAAAGATAGCAGCTACCTGAACGTAACGTTGCATAATTAATTCGTTCTTGATGGCACGGTCTGCCCGAGGCTTTGCGAGGGCTGACCGTGGTCTTCATGGATGATCCCGGCATACTATTCGGTTTATATTCCCACGGTCAGACTCGAAGACTCGTCAGACCGTGCCATCCGGATTTCAGGATATTGAGACAACCGGGTGCCGCCTACAACCGAGTCTTCGATGGTTGTAGGTGATCAATATGAAGGAAAAGAATCAACTGAAATCCTACGCGTCCCCTTCTCCCAAACAACCAATCCCGGGAGTACTCAGGATAGCAGCTACTTTCCGAAGACGGAAAGATAGCAGCTACCTGAACGTAACGTTGCATAATTAATTCGTTCTTGATGGCACGGTCTGCCCGAGGCTTTGCGAGGGCTGACCGTGGTCTTCATGGATGATCCCGCCATACTATCCTGTTTACGTTCCCACGGTCAGACTCGAAGACTCGTCAGACCGTGCCACCCGGATATCATGATATTGAGACAACCTCGTTAGGGAGACTGCTTTTTAATCAGATTTAGTCAAATTATATAAGAATTGATGGATACTTATTACGGGACTCTGAACATATATTTGTTGCAGATAAAATGAATATTACCTTGACTGGTATAATTTTTCGACTATACTGTTTGGATAAGTTTCCTATAGTTTTCTTGTAAATAACTATGCATGGCCTACTAC
>CBDVBS010000443.1:0-3557 GCA_965372275.1 uncultured bacterium
AACCGGACGTAAATTTAACTCAGGGATTATTTTCATCAGCACCAACCTGTCTGCAAATATGAAATCATGCCGGCCGGGTGCCGCCTACAAACGAGTCCTCGAAGTTTGTAGGTGACGAAAGAAGATACGAGCAACCGGACGTAAATTTAACTCAGGGATTATTTTCATCAGCACCAACCTGTCTGCATGTATGAAATCATGCCGGCTGGAAGCCGGCGCTCCTGTAAGATAAGAAGCCCGAGAACATGTAACCCACGAATCCCATTTCGTGGGTTACATTCCATACATGAAAAAACCCCGCTTTCGCGGGGTATCTGACTCCTCAATGGCCTCTCGTTCAATCAGGATTGACTAAAATCCCTTTCGGCGAGCCGGGTTCGGATTCTTTCGGCCGACGTTGTCGCGCCGAGCTTATGGTAGATGTCGCCAAGCATTCGCATCGCCCCTTCATCTGCCGGGCCCACCAGCAAGGCTCGCTCCAATTTGGAACGTGCGTCCGTAAGCTCAGTTTCGCCCTCGAGTGATATCTTATCCTCGAGGAGCGGCTTGAGAGCTTTATGCTGTATTGTGAGCGCAGCTTCGAATCTCCTTTTTGCATCTTCGAGCCCTCCGGCTTCATAGTAAGTAATGCCTTGCAAAATCAAGCCTTCAACGCTCTTGGGGTTCATACTCAGGTAAGTCCTGAAGTATTCGATGGCCTGCTTGTACTCATGCATCTCAAGAAATGTTTTTCCCAACCCTAAGTATGCGTAAGAGTACTCCGGATCAAGTTCAAGCGCAGCTTCAAATTCATTTGCGCCACGCTGAAAATCATTCTCCTGGATTGCCATAAGCCCGTTGAGGAAATGTTCTATCGCTCCGGCTCGGATTGCCGCGGAACTGCTATCGGCATCGTGCTTATTGTGAGCATACATAAATACACCTCAACCCCCCCGTAGGGTTTAATATGTCAAGGGTCTTCGCCCGTCTGGTACTGCTACAATAATGTCCATTTCATCGGGGATGGGTTATTAATCAGATTTAATAAGGTAGAATAAGATCCGTGATAGGGATGCAACCTCTCAGATTCGATGGAAGTCAATATCTTGACGTAACATGGAAACGGAAAGGGAAAAACCGGAAGTTCTTCATTCAATCAACCCCAGGTTTAGATATGTATTATCCGGGGTGGTGATCCTTGCAGCGATCATCATTACTCTTGAGAGAATGCATTGGTTATATTTAGGCGTTGCATGGTTTTTGGCCCCTCTCATAGCTTCACCATTTTTATTCAATGCAACAATTTATGTGTTTGCATCGAAAGGATTGATCATACATTCAGGTTGTCTCCGGCCATCAAGAGAACGGTTTCCTTTTATTCCACGCGATAACCTTATAGGTGTAGGGAATATTGACCCCTCCATAATGAAGGGGCCTGCTATTATCTTCAGGAATCAGGATGGGGATGTCACCTTTCTGGATATCCAATTTCCCTTACTTGGTTCGGAAAGGAAGATCAAAAAATTACAAAGGCTTTTCCATAAGGCGTTTCCGGAGGCCATCCTGACAGATGAGATCAAGGCAGAAATACGAATTGATCTATATGGTGATAAACTCAGAGATGTTTCAATCAAGGGAAAACCATGGAAGGCGCTTGCGCTTCTCCATATTATAGTAATCGTAACGTTCACGATAATAGCTTTTGGAATAATTAAAACTGCAACTCAAATGACGGGGTTATCGTATGATGATTTAGTGAAATCTATCGTACAGCACCTACCGGTCCAATGTGCCGCGTATCTTATCGTGTTTATGTATATTGCTTTTGTCGGTGTACGTGAACTCTTCAGCCGTGTGCGTGCAAAGGATATGATATTCACCGTTTATGCAAAGGGTCTTCTTATTCATTATGAACATCCGGAATTAGTCCCAAGCGAATTCATACAGCGGAAGGATATCCTGTCATTCGGTAGAGCGAGGATTTATCCCTGGATAATCATCAAATTTCAGGATAAGACGGGACGAAAAAGAATCAGACGTATTCCCGGTTACCTTGATGAGTCGGATTTCCAGGAAGTTAAATCTTACGTAGATATGCATCATCAGTGATACCCGTCATTCACTCGCCTGCTTGATGTAATTATGTCCGTGTGCCACCGCTACTCAGCGTCTTCGCTGATAGCGGTGTCCCGGAACACTGACAAACTTCGAGACCATCCTCGAAGACTCGGACTGGGCGTGGCTCCCGGATGTGTCCACTCCCTGGCGGTCGTGGCTCGGATAATCAATAAGTCAACATTACCCACGGATGAAATCTCAATTGAGATTCGAATGACTTGAAAAACCGGCATAAAATAGTTATAAACATACTAACTATTATGTTTGCCATCCATTCAAGGAGGAGAAAGGTATGAGCGGCGGTCACGATGGACACGAGGAGAAAACGGGCATAGGGGAGAAGCTTGGACTGCTTATAGGCGCGATAATAATAATCCTGATTGTAAGCTGGGTTGTCGGAAGTATTGCCCAACCGTTCAATATGGCCGCGCCGGCTCCTCATGTGGAATCGCATGAAGCCGATCATGACGGCCCGGATGCACACGAAGGTGAAGCAGGGACGGACAGCGATTCCGGTGAAGCTCATGCGGAAGGACCGATAACCGAGGGCCTGCCGACCAAATCTAACACGGATAGTCCTGAAGCCGCGACGGAAGAGGCTGGTGGGCATTAGGAACAGACGGAATACAAATGAGAAAAATTCATCCCCCGTAATGGGGGATTTCTTCTGCAACCTTAATGGTGCCTGAGACGTCCAGTTGTTGGTATAATATTACAGGAGGAGTCAAGGTATGGCATCCAGCAGATGAGCGGTCACGGTATACTCCATGCAATGTCGATCATCGTGCCGTACGCGCTATGGGGGTTCAGCGTCGGCATTGTGTACCTGCATGCATCAGCTAATAACCGAAGCACATGGTTCTGGATGCTCGTTGCATTTCTTCTGCCTATCATCGGTGTCATCATCTATTTCTGCTACTACTATTACAAGATGAGCATGAGGAGCGGTTTAATTCGTGCAAGGAGGCTCCAGCGTATAGGTGAATATGTAGCCAAACCTAAAACACTCAAGCAAAGGGAAGATCACGAACTAATTGCGATCCTTGCTAATTACCGCGATAAAGAGGTTGAAGAAGACCTTATCGAGGGCAGGATGGAAGAAGCAATGGCCAAAGCCGGGGAACGAGCCGAAGAGGCACTCGACAGGGGCGACAAAACCGCGCGAGAGACATATGACTTCTACCTCCGTGCGGCGCGCCGATATAAACGCACCTACGATCTGCCCCGTGTTCTGCGACAATTGTGGGATATTGAAGATGAACCGGATGAACTGGATACCTGCACCGAACCGGCGCAGGATGAACCGGAACCCGTGACGGAAGATGAGGATACCGATGATTATGAGGAGATCATCTTCGACCCGGATGATGACCGTAATCGGTGGATTGAAACTTGACGTTATATTAATTATTCGTTCTTGATGGCACGGTCTGCCCGACGCTTTGGGAGGGCTGACCGTG
>CBDVBS010000444.1:0-3536 GCA_965372275.1 uncultured bacterium
GACTCACAGACCGTGCCATCAGGACAGTAATATCTCAAGTGTCTATGCGGACTATCCTGGATTTCATCTGTGGTGGCCTCCTCGATCCTGTGGTTATTTGTGTTTGATCCCATGATCACCCGGTATTCATGCGCTACGCAAATGTTTCTTCTCTAAATTACCACGTTTTTTGTCGGTGTTTCGGGAATTTATTCCCGAAACTGTTCTGGATACTGTTCAAAGTGTTTCGGGAATAAATTCCCGAAACACCATTGTTATTATGTTACAGGTTCAAAAAACTTCCACCGCTACATCTTCCCCATTCCTGAACATGTAAGTTCCATCGATTATGAGAGCTTCAACAATCTTGTCATCTTCAATCCTGACAAAGAAATAATCGGCGTCGGTTTGAATACCGCCCATTTCAATCTCACAAGAGCTTTCAACGCCGGGTTTCTTTTCTCCGTATATATCCTCATAGCCATTATGCATCAACCTGATTCCTAAAGCATTGTTGGATTCATCAACCAGCTTCAGGCATTGGACATCAGGCTGCTCTTCACCTTCGTAAGGAAACAACACTACAATGTAGTTGACTTCTTGTGCATCACTGCTCTTATTCAAACTGACATAGGGGATATATGCCCAGCCGGGATCGCCCGCCGTCCATGTGCCGTCATCCCGCAACGGCTCTTTCCTTTCGCCGGTGGTATCTATGCAAAGTCCCTCCTCGAGATCAAGAGATGCAATATCGTTCGGTACCGCAGGCAGAACCAAAAGCCCTTTCCCTTCCTTGGTGAAATTCATGGAAGTTGTATCGAGTTCACCGGGTTCTGCATAGACATGGAGCAGCCATGAATAATCGTGCTCGACAGAATCAGATGAGCTGATGAAATCACTGATAATGAAATATTCTCCCCTCGGATGAAACACCGTCCTTGTGTGTGCAAATCCTTCATAGCCATCGTGGCTGGCTGATACCAAGTCGAAATCATTTTGGGTCATCCATCTGCGGAGCGTGCCGGTAACCGCGTCCTGGCTTTTGTTGTCGATCATCACCGTATTATGCGCAATCGTCTGCTTGTGCCATTCATTATGTTCTTCAATATATACGCAATAATGCGGTGACGCGCCGGCGTCGAGAACCCAGCCTACTCCATCCGCGTACATGATGATATTCATCTTATCGTAATGCCCGTGCCATGCGCCGTGTCCGCCGTAGTCAAACAGCAAATATCCCGAGTCTTCATCCCAACCATCTCTCATCACGGCCCATCCCGTATCGGGCAGAAGGACAGATGTAAAATCCGGATCTACCGGTTCAATGCTGTCCGAAACAAGATGTTCCAGAGGTAAACCGGAAATATCAATCTTCCCGGCACGCAGGTATTTACCCTTGTCAAACCGGTCTATTATGTCAAGGATAAACAAATGCTTCGAGAGTCTCGGTCTTTTGGAATCATTAACTGCGGGTATCTCACCAAGCGGCGTGCATATCTTCGCCAGACAGTCCAACGTCATCTCAAGGCTCTTGCCGTCGTATTCCTTATCGAATATATTCTCTCCCGTAAGCTGCTTCACCGTCGTCACATACTTGCAGAGGAAACTGAGGCCGTATATATGATGTCCCGGACTCCGCTCTATCTGCCCGCCATCTGTTAAGATATCCGCATAAAGCATCGGCATTCGGTCTTCAACATCCCGCGCCCACCGTTCGTGCTCAGGAAATTCAGGGAAATATGAAACCATGCACCCGAAGTTACCCGTCCACATGAACTGATGGTTGCCTATCATCTCTGAATGTTTGACGCAGTAGTCAACGCGATAGCCGATTCGCCTGATGAATTCAATCAACCTGACTTTATCATCCCTTGTCAGAACCCCCGAATCGGCAACCATGTCATAGAAGTAGGTTGATGAAAATACTTCGTACGAAGAGTCCCATATCGAATACCAATTGGATGCCGACCGGAATACCTGGTATTTTTCGAAATGGTCAATAAGCAATGATTGAGCCTGCCACGCTTTCTCAGCGTACATCCTGTCCCTTGTTATTGCATAGGCAAATGCGCACCTCGTCCTGGTTGAACTAAGCGAACCGTAACCCGCACCTGCGTTTATTGCATGCTCACGTGAAATGCAATTCCTGTCAGTCTGCATATCACACGACACGAAATCCGACAGTGGCTGTTCCCGAAGCTCATCCGCTTTCACCTTCAATTCAAGCCATTGGCTTTCGACATTCGGGTCAGTATCAACCTTCTCTCTCAATTCAGCCAAGGATTCATTATCGTACACAAATCTTGGCGTTTCCTTAGCAATGATCCTGCCCAGCACACCTTCAGACAAAGGAGGGATGGCTTCCGAAAGAACAACACGCCCCTGGCCATCGAGACGCGCATAGTTGGGTATTCTGATCTTCCCGTCTTCGCTTTCGTACCCCATGAACAGATTCCTTCGATATATTTCCACCCAATTACAAATTTGCGTGTATGCGCTGATTTCATCAAGGATTGGCCTTAGCCACTCTTTTTCAATACGGTGTTTCTCTTCAATAGTTCGTTTATATCCATCTTCCACTTCAGATATCAATGCTGAAATGCCTTCTTCCTCCATACCTTCGCCAAATACCAGACTGCCAAATTGATACGGCATATAGAATTTATCACAGGTCGGCGACCAACTGCTATGTGCATTTTGTTCCCCCGGTTTCCTGCGGTTCAAGTTGATATTCCACACCGTGCCTGATACCACTACAGGCGCGTGCAGCAAATCGAACGCGCAACGTTCTTCTTCCTTGCGCTCTTCAAAAACACTCGGCCTTTCTATACCGGTCATCAGCGAGGCAAACGGTATCGCAATCTCGACGTACCAATGCCCTGCACCAATGGATGCCGACACATCATATTCAGGTTCCCAGTCGTAATAGAGATCGATGAAGTCATCCACCAACTCCACCGAAGCATCGCTTGTCACGCCTTTTGCATTGACTATGAAATGGAAATAATTCTTGTAGTCCCTGTTAAGATCGAGAAATACTTCCACACAATCATCATCGCACACCTGCGCGTCGTGTTCAGTCTCGTTCGCCGTGATATCACCTGGATTTGGTTCATCACATGCAAAACCGAAATATATGGTTTCATCATCATATGTTATATATACAATTGTTTGTTCCCCCGCTAATTCATCTTTGTCAAGCAGGACGAAATCAGACGCAACACCCGTGTCATTCCAGCAGTCATCATCCAATCTGCCATCAATAAGGGGAGCGGTTTCGCACTTGGTTATAATAATGGGTGTGCCAGGGTTCAGTTCCGTTTCACTCAATGCTTCCTGTGTTAGCTGGGATGAACAGATGACTACCTGCATAAATAGCAAAGACAATATGAAAGGTCCGATTTTAGATCTCATCATGAATTCCTCCTTGATTCCGTAAGTGAATAATCGTGTTAACCCACGAAATGGGATTCGTGGGTTACATTTACAATATAACCAACCGAGCCGCGACCGTCAGGGAGCGGACACACTAAGATTTGTTCAGGTGATAATCGCAT
>CBDVBS010000445.1:0-3527 GCA_965372275.1 uncultured bacterium
ACAACTCCCATCATCCTGCGTACGTTCTGCATCGACGAACGTTTGGGGACAAGCATTATCCGTTCCGTCTGATGATCGATGATAAACGGTAGTCTCAGGGCAAATCGTCCGCGGTATTCGCCAATCAGATCAGCGGCAATTTTCTGCACGCGGCCCGTGAGGTTGCGTGCGAATTTCGGAAGGAGCAGGCACTCGTCGATATTCATTACCTTACGCTGTTTCGCATCGATTAGCCCGCACCATGTTTCGGCGCCGTTGTACCAGAGATGAAATGTGACATGACTGCGATAGCCGAATATTTCCGGTGAGCCCTTTACCTCGACTTTCCCTATATCGACCTTGCCGAATTTGCTGAGACATTCGGTGATACGTTTTCCCTTCAATTCCAGTTCAAGATTATATTCTATATGCTGGTATGAACAGCCGGGGCATTCGCCGTAATATTTGCATGGCGGGTTGAGACGTTGGGGGCTGGGTTCGATGATATCCTGCAATTCCGCAATGTCATAACTTTCTTCGCTCTTAACAATCGTGCAATCAACTACATCCCCCGGCGCGGTGAACGGCACGAACACAACTTTCCCGTCGTTACGTCCGACGCCCCGACCGTAGGAATCGGCGGCGTAGATCTTCAGTCCGGATATGAAATTGTCCTGGTTCATAATTTGCAAAAAAAGTTTGTAACCCGCGAATCCCATTGAGGCCTGTCCCGTATTACATTTATCAAAACATGCTGGCTGGAAGCCAGCGCTCCAGTAGGAGTGTAATCCTTATTCACCCCTCATAGATGCCAGGGACTCTGTAAATGGCGCCCTCGCGATTCCCTTCTCCGTGATGATACCCGCAATCAGCTCGTTCGGGGTGACATCAAATGCCGGGTTATAAACCTTCACCCCGCCTATCAACTCTATCCCGCTGATAAGCCCCAAAATCTCACTTTCATCCCGTTCCTCTATCGGTATATCCTCTCTGCCCTTCGCGGAGAAATCGACGGTACTCAACGGGGCGGCAATATAAAAGGGTATCCCGTGATGTTTCGCCAGCACCGCCAATGAATATGTCCCGATCTTGTTGGCGGCGTCACCGTTTGCCGCAACCCGGTCGGCGCCTGTTATCACGACATTGACCCATCCCTGCTGCATCACATGCCCGGCCATGTCGTCGCAGATGACGGTGAAGTCGATGCCCTCTATCGCTAATTCCAATGAATTCAACTTCGCCCCCTGCTGCCTCGGACGAGTCTCATCAACCCACACGTGAAGCCGTTTCCCCTTGCGATGCGCAGTACGTATCACCCCTACCGCCGTACCCCATCCCGCCGTGGCGAGAGCACCTGCGTTGCAATGAGTCAGCACGTTCATTCCATCCTCGAAGACGACATGCCCGTGTTCGCCGATAGCCTTGTTGATGGCGATATCCTCGGCGCGCATCTTCTCGGCCTCATCGAGAATCACCGCCGCCATATCCTTGCCGGAAAGCCCCTCATTGTCCTTGATAAGTTTTCGCATCCGGTCTATCGCCCAGAAAAGGTTGACCGCGGTGGGACGTGTTTCCGCCAGACGTTCGAGCACTTCATTCATCTTCGCCCTGAATTCATCGGGTGGAAGTTCCGCGAATTCCCGGGCTCCCATTGCCACGCCGTATCCAGCCGCGACGCCGATAGCGGGAGCACCTCTTATGATCATCTTCTCGATAGCCACGGCGACTTCCTCGAACGTGGAGTATTCGCGCTCCTTCCACTGCCCGGGAAGCAGCGTCTGGTCGACCATTTTCACAACCCCGTCCTGAAAATATACCGGCTTGATATCCTTCGGCACTATCTCAAACCTCCGATGGAATGGGTGGACATTTTAGCATAGTGAAGTGGATTCAAGGGGATTGAATTTAGATGTAAGGTAATACACGGGGTGCCATGAGTAAGCATCCGGGTGGCACTGACAAGCTCTGGGTGGCACTGACAAGCTCTGGGTGGCACTGACAAGCGAGTCTTCGAGTTTGTCAGTGTCAGAAAATATAAATCTCTCTGTTATCATTTGATTGAAAACACTGACAAGCTTCGAAACCTCTCTTGGGATTGAATGCTCTGGTCACGCTTGTCAGTGGCACCCGGACTTAGCACCCGGAATTATGTCGGAATCATATACATGAAGCGGATATGATCATCAGGCTACACCCTCACCCTCGCAAACCTTCTCTTCCCCACCTTCAGTACCTGGCCGTCTTTCAGGGCAAGATGTGCTTCGAAGTCGTCGATACGTTCGCCGTCAAGTGTCACCGCTCCCTGCTTGACCAGACGTTTAGCCTCAGAGTTGGATGATGCCATACCCGCCGACGTGATCAGCTTGATAATCCAGACTTTCCCATCCTTTTCCCTGAGTTCGTCGGTGATGGCATACTCCGGCATATCATCCGGTAATTCACGGCGGCTGAAGACCTGCTCGAACTGGCTCTCCGCCTTCCGTGCGGCGTCCTCATCGTGGTAACGACCGACAATCGTACGCGCCAATTCCTTCTTCACTTCCATCGGATGAACCTGCCCATGTTGTAACGTCTTCTCAAGATCGGCGATCCAGTCGAGCGGCTTGTCGGTGGCAAGTGTGAAATAATCTATAAGAACATTGTCGGGAATACTCATCACCCTGCCGTACATCGTGTCCGGATCATCGGCAATCCCTATATAATTATCGAGGCTCTTCGACATCTTCTTCACGCCGTCAGTACCGACGAGAAGCGGCGTGGTGATGACACATTGCGGTTCCTGCCCGAACGAGCGCTGCAAATTCCGCCCGACAAGGCAGTTGAATTTCTGGTCGGTGCCGCCGAGTTCGATGTCTGACTCCACCGCGACCGAATCATAAGCCTGGGCAAGTGGATAGAGGAATTCCTGGAGGCTGATCGGTTTGCCTTCCTTGTAACGCGATTCGAAATCATCCCGCTCAAGTATCTGCGCGACCGTCACTTTGCTCGCGATGCCGAGTATATCGGCGAAATTCAGCGGCATAAGCCAATCGGCATTGCTGACTATCTGCGTCTTGTCGGGATCGAGCACGCCCTGCACCTGCTCGAAGTATGTCCCGGCATGCTGCATGACTTCCTCAAAGCTGATCTGCGGGCGGGTTGAATCACGTTCGGACGGGTCGCCGATGAACCCGGTAAATGTCCCGACAATGAGCACGACCTCGTGGCCGAGTTCCTGGAAATCGCGCAGCTTGTCGATCACGACCATATGCCCGATGTGAATATCCGGGCGGTTCGGGTCGAGCCCGAGCTTGACCTTCAATGGCTTCCCGGTTTCGATTGATTTTTTTACCTTGGCTTCAAGGTCTTGCTCGGTAATTATCTCCACCGCCCTGCGGCGGATGACTTTCATTTGCTTCTCTAAAGACTGTTCCACTGAACACCTTCCGGCCACTTGATGCCGCTATTATATAACAGAATGCGGATTTGGGGGATGAATTAACGTTGCATGTGTCCGCTCCCCTCCGGGTGGCACTGACAAGCGAGTCTTCGAGTTTGTCAGTGTCTTC
>CBDVBS010000446.1:0-3522 GCA_965372275.1 uncultured bacterium
GTTCTCCATTTCTAAAGGCCAGTCCCTATTTTTCGGCTTTTTCAACAGGCCCTGGAAGCCAGCGATCCAGTAAGAAATAAAAAGCCCGTATTGCTACGGGCTGGGAATTCCGTCAGGTTGTAATTACTTCCATATCCCCTATATGGCATTTGTCACATGCAAGTTCTTCCACACCGGCGTCGTTTATACGTTTCGGTGCGTGACATTCGAAGCAGTTCTGGTGGTAGATGCCCTGGAGGCTCGGCGGGTTGTAGAAGGAGCCATCCTCGAGTTCGATCATGCGTACCTCGAACGACTTATCAAGCTCGTGGCAGAGGTCGCAGGCGAAGTGGGAGTACTTCTCGGTGAAACCCTCTTCGGGGTGGCACATCGAGCAAGACATCGGGGTCTCGAAATCCTCGCCGTCCATATGATGGCAGGTGATGCATTCCTCATCCACGATGACGCCTTCGACGGCATGGGTTTCAAAGTAGTGATGACATGTCGTGCAGTCCGGGGCGAACATCGTGTGCATCATGTGCGTGAATTCGACGGGGGAATACATATCGCCGTACTCATAATCCGGTTGCAGTTTGTTGAGAAGGATCACGTCATCGACGATGTCTCCTTCCTCCTCGGCACCCGGCGGCGTCGCCCCGGCCGTCCAGGCCATGAGGGTCATTAATCCGAGAATGAGCAGTGTCACGATAGTCCATCTCGACTTCATTACTGACCACCTCCTCCCGCTGATGCGGGTTCGTGCTCTTTGTGTTCCTTTGGAAGGATGGGCACATAACATACGACGAACCGGTAGATGAGAATCAATGTGCAGACAAGCCCGATGGTTACGGCTACCTCACCGAGAGCGGGGACATACCGTTTCTCCATGAACAACGGAGTGTAGCCGATAACATATGTATCCACCCTGTTCAGCACAACCGCGACAATCATCGTGCAGCAGGCAACGAACAGTTTTATCGGATCTTCCCTGAATTTCTTCATCGAGAACATCACAAGTGCGGCGACGAACATGAGAATCTCGATGATGAACATATTGCTCTGCAATGAACCCTCAAATATCAGGCCCAGCTTGCCTCGGACAATCAGGTCGCCGAAGCGAATGGTAAGGTAGAATCCGATTAACCAGGGGGTGTAACGTGCGAGCCTCTTGTATATATGCATCTCCGGTTTCATCTTGAAGGAACGGGCTTCAATCAATCCCTCGAACATAACCATCGGGAATCCGACGGCTATGGCCGAGGCAAGGAAGAATGCCGGCAGCGCGCGGCTCCAAAACAGCGGGTGAAGCTTGGTCGGTACCAACGCCATAACGGTGCCGAGCGACGACTGATGCGCGCAGCTCAGGACAACACCGGCGATGACGAAGATCCACATGACTTTTACGACGGTCATATCGAGCAGCCAGAGGATCCATTCGATCGGTTTATTGAGCCAGTCCAGGAACCAGCCTATCATCACCTTACCCCTGAAGTGCTTCACGACGAAGGGAACGAACTCGATGTATAGCACGGTGAGGTAAAGGATAACGCACATGCCTACTTCGAACAGGGCCGAATTACCCTGCCACCACGGGGGGAAGATAACATGCCAGATATTGTAATACTTCCCAAGGTCAACCACGACACCCAATGCAACGAACGTGTAGCCGAGCATTGCCGATAGAGTGCCGGCGCGGGTGATGGCCTCATATTCGTGGCGTCCCCAGATGTGGGCGATGAACGCCGTGGTGAATCCGCCCGCCGCCAACGCGACGCCGCAGGCCACATCGACGCCGATCCACATTCCCCACGGGAACTGGTTGTCCAGGTTGGTGATGGCGCCGATCCCGAAGAAGAAACGCGTCAGCAGGAATCCCCATCCGAACATGGCGAACATGAATATCACCCAGACGGTTGGAGTCCAGTATTTATGGCGGGTGGGTTCGAAGACGACTTCTTCATGGTGTCCGCTACTCATGTGCATCACCCCCTTTACGTGCTTCTTCGATTTCTTTCTTGTGTTTCTTATCGTTGCGATACATTATTGCGCCGAGTGCTCCGTAGAAAACTATCGGCGGGATGAAGTACTTGAATATCGTGTGCTGGATATCCTCGGTGATCGGGGGAATCTCCTCTGTCAGATGCGCGAAGTTGAGCTTGTAGAGGTCGGCGAAATTCTTTTCCGATTTCGGCAGGAGATACATCCATGCTGTTCCGCCGATAACTTGCTCGCCCCAGACCCTCTCCTGGTAACGATCGGGATATTTTTTTATAAGGCCGTGTGCAAGTTCAAGAAGTTCTTCGCGATTTCCGAACGTCATGGCTTCCATCGGGCAGGCCTTAACGCAGGCGGGGAGTTCGCCTTTCTCGATGCGCGGTTCGCACAGCGTACATTTCAGGACAGCCGGGGTGATCGGGTCGTTATACTCGTAGGCCGGTACCTGGAACGGGCAAGCCTGCAGGCAGTAGCGGCATCCGATGCAATCACCCTGGTCATAGTAAACAGAGCCGTCAGGTTGTTTCCTCAACGCGCCTACGATGCACGCCGATACGCAGGCGGGATTGTTGCAGTGCATGCACTGGTATTTGACATAGGTGGGTATGGGGTTCCCCTTGTCATCATTACCGGTCATATAGAATCGGTTGATTACGGTGTGGCTTGAGTACCCGGTGCGCCGGAGTTTTTCGTAAGCCTTGGTGACGTCGTCCCAGTCAGGTTCCGTGATCTTCAACTCGTCCGGCTGGGGGCGGTCGTTGACTTCGTTGCAAGCCCGCTCGCAAGTACGACAACCTACACACTTCGTTGCGTCGAACAGAATTCCATAGAATTTCCCGTAATCCTTTTCACCGTGCCCGCCGCTCGCTTTAGCCTTGGGAGGAATGATCACCGTCCCGACGGCAGCAGCCCCGATGAGAGCCGCACCGCCTTTCAGGAAATCCGCTCTGCTTATCTTTTTCATGTCTACCTCGCAGAAGCAGTTGCTAAAAAGTTATACGAAACCCTCAGCCTAAAAAAATAGGCCGATCGGTTGTGATTTATTTCCCGAACTCGACCCTGTCTCTGAAAAACGAGCGGAATTATAACATATCATCCTTATATATCCACGCCCGATTGGGAAAAATAGGCGGGATAAATGAAGGCTCAGTTTGTGTAGGGATTCCCTTTTTGACTTTCGCCAATTTATTTCCGTGTGCCATTGTTGCTCCGTCCGGGTGCCACTGACAAGCTTACAGATGAAAGTGAATTTCCCAACCAGGCTGAAATGCTTGTCAGTGAAACGAATAGCAATGAAGACACTGACAAACTCGAAGACTCGCTTGTCAGTGTCACCCGGAATGCGCCGTGTGCCACCGCTACTCAGTACAGGTGCCACGCCCACGGCCGTCTTCGCCATTGGGCGTGTCTTTGTTATGACCCCATCCGTGTGCCACCGCTACTACGAGTCTTCGAGGATAGCGGTGCTCTTTCTTTGAGCGCGCATCATCGTTCGTGTGCCACGGGCAAGCTCACCGAATGATGGTTGGATTCACATCAGGATGGATT
>CBDVBS010000447.1:0-3519 GCA_965372275.1 uncultured bacterium
CGCCGCGTATCTTCGGCACGCCCTTGCTGCGAAGCCTGAACAACTGACCGCTCTGCGCACCGGCGGGGATATTCATCGTGGCGGTTCCGCTGATGGTTGGTACGCGCATCTTGGCCCCCAGCGCCGCTTCATAGATATTGACCGGCACTTCGCAGTAGAGATTGTCGCCCCTGCGTTCGAAGAAATGGTGGAACAGCACACGTATCGCGACATAAAGGTCGCCCGCCGGACCGCCGTTGGCCCCGGCTTCGCCCATACCCCTCGCGGCCATCAGGCGCATGTCGTTGTCAACACCGGGCGGAATCGTGATCGTGAGCGTATCGGTCTTGAATTCCGTACCCCTGCCGTTGCATCTTTTGCATGGGGATGCGTTTATCGTGCCGCGCCCGCCGCATTTGTCGCAGGGGACATACATGGTCATAAACCCCTGCTGCCGCGCGGTCTGACCCGATCCCTTGCAGCGGTCGCAGGTGATGGGCTGTGTGCCGGGTTCGCCGCCCGATCCTTTGCATGTTTCGCAATTCGCCTGGCGCTGTACGCTGATGGTCTTATCAACCCCGCTTACGGCTTCCTCGAGTGTAAGGTCGATGGGGTAGAGGAGATCGCGTCCCTTCCGCGGGCCGTGGCTGCGCGCGCGTCCCCGACCTCCGCCGCCGAAGAACATATCGAATATGTCTTCGAACCCGCCTGCTCCCGCGCCGCCCGCACTGCTTCGGAATCCTTCGAAATTGAATCCGCCCGCTCCCGCCCCGCCGCCGGGCGCTCCCGATTCGAATGGCGCATAGCCGAACTGATCGTACTGCGCGCGTTTATCCGGGTCGCCGAGGATATCGTGGGCGTTGCTGATATCCTGGAATGTTTCCTTCGCGCCTGGTTCTTTGTTGACATCAGGATGATATTTACGCGCTAACTTACGGTATGCCTTTTTTATCTCCTCCTGCGAGGCCGATTTGGCTACTTCCAATAATTCGTATGCATCCTTCTTGTCTGCCATATATATGTTCACCAAATGTACGCCGGAAGCCGATTCCCGGCAGAAATTCTGAATAACTATTGATATCTGTGAATTATATAACATATAACACTATCATTGTCAACTCAGTTGAGTGCGTTAATGTAACCCAAATGCGTGATTTCACCTGTCGAAATCCTGTGATGCCTGTTAAATGAGGGATTCAGGGTCATATTTTGGATACCGCTGACAAGAAACACGGACCTGGTAGCCCCGGGTTGGCCGCATCAGTTCCATTATTGAATTGCGTCTGGTGCCGCCTACAAACGAGTCTTCGAGGTTTGTAGGTGACTCAAACAACCTATTTTCATGGATTAAGATGTCCACTCCCTGACGGTCGTGGTTCGGATAGTTAATAAGGATAGCTTCAACCCCGGGCTACCAGATGTTGCTCTTATGTTTAATCAAAGTATCAACCCCTAAAAATAGGGACCACCCCTTTGCTCGAAGACTCGCACATGGGTGCCACAAAGAGTGTAAAAGAGGTGCTACAAGACATGTTTAATTTCAGGGTGCCACAAGCCCGATTAATATATTATGCAGTCGAAATAGAAAAACCCCCGCCGGGAGCCCTACACTCTCCCGGCGGGGGGATTTGACAAACCATACCTCTTTAGCCTTAATCTCCCAGCCCTGAACGGGTCACATTATCTTGTTCTCGTTACGTACAGCGTCGCTCGCGTGCATACGGTTCGTGATGTAGGCGGCAAAGATCACCACCGCGAAAGCTACTACGAAAATAATCGGGCTCATATGTCCTCCTGTCGGTACCGGTAGTATTTCGATTGGGTGTAAACCGGTAAGCCCCTTACTGTTCGCTCGGTGATGGTTTATGAAGGCGATTCACAAGCCAGAACATGAATATCACACCGGCGAATACCACCAAGAAGATCTCATTACTCATTCTCCACCTCCAGCATTTTTGGCCGCTTCTCCTGAATAGCTCCAAACAGCACGACGGGTATAAAAAAACCGCCTTTGTCCCTGAGGGTGCCGAAGACGGAGATGCGCATATTCGCGCGGTTAGTCCTTCGGCAGGCCGGCCGTCTCTGCGAGACCCGTACCTTTGTGCCCCGGAGTCGCCTCCGGTTTACCCTTATCGGGACCTTGAATATTCAATTGTTACAGTATTATATATACCACATGAACGCGGTTTCATCAAGGCCGTAACCCGCTTCTGATGCGGGCTGCATAAGGTCAGGCAAAATCGCATTAACAGGGAATCCCCGCAAAAGCCTGATTGATGCGGCGCGCGGAATTTCGATCAAAACCGACTTTTTTTTTGGGCTACGGATTCTTGAATGAAGCGCCCGGCATTTATTGATAGCGGGTTATAGTGGTGTCTTAGCATGTGCGCGTATCATCGTTCGCTTGCGCTCACTATAGATACGCGCTACCCAATAGTTACCCGAAAAGATACGCGCTACGCGAAAAGATACGCACGGCTCAATAGATACGCGGAAATCCCGTCCGGTTGTGGTAAAATTATTTTAAGTAAGTGAGGTGGCGGAAATCAATCTTTATAGTAAAAAGAGGTTCGATATGTGTTGGAGTAAATGTGTAACGGTGGTTGCCGCTATCTGCCTGATTACGCTGTCGGGTTGCTCGCATACGGCATCGCCGGTGGAATCGGTGATTGGGGAGAGTGTATATGCGGTTGGAGATAAGGAAGGCAACGAGCACAGCTTGTTGGGTCTTTACAACTTCGTATGCCGACCGGAAACTGGGATCGTTGAGGTTATCCCGCTCCGCAATGCCGATTTGCATCTCAACGCGTTGAAATTCCTCGAACCGCCCGCGTTCCTTTACCTGACCATCGAGGGCACACCGCAATTTCTCGGGAATGTTGTACATGTTGATATCGGACTGACACACCCATTCCTCGGCCAGGATATTTACACCGGTTTCGATGTGTGCGGGATTGTATTTACCCATGGCTCGATTACCGGTTTCAATGATCCTGATATTATTATGGCCGGTGCAGGGGATACCCGGCTCCTCAATGCCGACGGTTATACGCGCTGGTGGAATCCCGCCGAGTTTCCGCATGGTGGGACTGTTTTCAATTACATCGATGGGATGTTCGGCAATCCCGCCGATACGGTCGATTTCAATTGCACCGTCAACGGCTACAAATATTTCGCCGATGGTTTGCTGAAGAACGACCCGTTGAGCATGCTGACCCCGGAGCAACGAGGTGTGTTTTCAGCGGGAACAAAGAACCTCAGGCACTATATCATCGATCTGAGCGGAGGTTTGGTTTTCAACTACGCCGTCGATGCCTGCTGGAAAAAACCTACCGTTGTTCCGCCGCAGAACATTCCGGATGATTTTCCCCCCGCGACGAATCGTCCCGAGGCGTGGGATGTACGGGTAAATGAGGTTATTAACACGCTATACTACTATGAACCCACCGGTGTGGGCAGCGGTGAGTTAAAGCTGCATATTGACGTTTGGGATCACTTTGCTGCCGGTTTGAATAAAGTCTCCGCCGAATCATTGGCGGG
>CBDVBS010000448.1:0-3515 GCA_965372275.1 uncultured bacterium
ACAAAAACCATGAAACCCACTTCCCCGACAGCCTGTTCAAGGTGCGTCTTGCTTTATTTTAAAGGGATCGCACCCTGAAGGGTGCGCTACCCGCTCATGGTTTTTGATGCCAAATATTGGAAGGAAATTATCCTCTCCGTATCCGTATTATGTGGCTATATCAAGTCAACAGCCCCACTGTCTCCCCGTCAGGGCCGCCGTGGCAGCCCATGCGCGAGCGCGTGTCGGGATCGAGGTTGGCAGGATCGCCCGATGGTGAACCGCTATCGTCCCAGTCAACATAATCCGGATGCCCCATCTGTCCGGGGCCGCCGGGTGCGATGTCGAAATCCTCTAATTCCGGTGCGACATAGCCCGGAGCGACGTCTAAGCATCCCACGCCCGGTTCGGCCAACTGGAAATAATGCGCGCCTTCACCGGACGGAACCTTGATATCGAAGATGCAGGTGTAATCACATGTCAGTTCCGTTTCACATGACTGCACGCCACGTGCAAGCGGGCTGTTATCGGGGGCCCATCCGGATGAATAGATGTGAGTGGCGATATTGTTGTAGAAAATCCCGTCAGGTGACTGCCTCAGGAAATATGCAAAACACTGGTTGATGAAGAACGCTTCCGAGCTGTCGATCATCGAAATGGTGTTGTTGTAGACAACCGGGGAGTCGCATCCGAATGTATGTATCCCCTCCAACAGAACGGCTCCGAGCATACCAACACCCGCTAAGGGCACGATCGAAAATATCTGGTTGTTATGTATTGCCAGGTTTGTGGTGTATTCAACATGGATAACATCGATCATCTTGCTGCCTTCGTCTTCGGATTCACGGAAGTCGCTGAATGAACAGTTGCGTATGGTGACTCCATCGGACCAAAATACACGTACGGCATTCACGAATGACATCCCATGATCCTCGGCAACTTTGTCGAAATCATCGAAACGGCAATATTCGACGCTCACATCCACGCTTCCGGTAATATTGCACGGTATGATGGCGCTATCAGTGTTGCCCGTGAACAGGCAATCGCGAATCGTTACGCCGCCGCATCCCTGGATGTCGATGAAATAGATGCCTCCGCCGGGATTACAGTCGAATGTCTCGATGGTGAAATTGCTTACTTCATATGCATTGAAGCTGTTGGCCCAGATAACATCCGGCGGTTCTATCGTCGGACGCATGCCTCCATCCGACAAATCCCAGTTGGCTCCCTTAACGTGCACATCATCGAGCATGACCACCGAACCCTCGTACGGGTCACCCGAATCATCCACCCATACCTGCCATCCGGCGGGGCAGTTGGCGACGCCGTCGTTGATGGTTTTGTACGGATGCTCAGGGGTACCGTCCTCGGTTGGCGAGACGCTCGAATCATCAACGAAGATCGTATTTTCCGGCAGGCTGTATGCCTCAACCTGTGCCCATCCAACCTGGTATGCCCCGACCGTGCCGAATTTCGGGTCGCTTCCGACATCGGTGACTTTCACCAATAACGGATATGTACCGGCCGATGCGGAGTTATCATTCGAAATCTCGGTGGTATATCGCCGGAAGCCGATTGTGTCCTGGTATTCGGTGCACACGATTTCACCGTTGAACAAATCAGGTGCAATGAGCGAACACGCATCAATTGTCTGTAACCCCTGCCAGTCATAAACATCGATTGTGACATCGGCATTCCCACCCTCGTCGGTCATACCCTTGCTGATATCAACATTCACTAAGTATGCTTCGAGGCAGTTGGCGCTTATCACGAAATCGTCAGGTACCGCTGGTGGTGTCCATCCCGGCATATGCCAGCACGCGTCGATCGCGTAACCGAAATGAAACGCTCCCGGGACGGGCTTCACATCATATTGAACAACAATTGCATCACCGGATGCAAAATAATGCCTGTTATCAGACGAGTCGAAAGTCTTGAATGCATTCAGTGTAGCGTCAAAACCTGATGGTGCGGCGTATTTACCCTTGGAGTATTCGAATATCGGTTGCCCCATCGAACCGGGCGCGAACTCCGATGGATTGTAAAGCTGCGTAACACCATCGGGATTCTTGAGATACGGATCGGTGCCGGGTTCGGCCATGCTCAGGCTCCATTCCGTGAATTCAAGACTTCCACCGGCCATGAAGATACCGCGTACATCGAACCCGGTAAATTTATCCGCGCCCGGAAATGGATGCCGAAGCTCAATATCGACGAGCAGGCTTCCTTCACCGGATGGCTGGACATTCAAAATATTAAGGCAGTTTGAGCAGGGCGATTCCTCGATGAATTGACGGACATTCAGGTGGAATGCCGCATTGCGAACCGGGGTAAGGTCGAATCGCGAATGGGATTCATCCACCGATACCATCCAGAATCCCCAGAGAGACCGGTTCCCCCCGTCATATGCGGCTTCAGGGGAGTACTCGGATGTTAAACCGGGTGTGGTGGGTGAGATACCCCCGCCGGAGCATCCCAATATTGAAATAACAGCGAGAAGGAAAACAGATGCAATCAAAATCCTACTGTATGCTTTCATAACTAACCTCCAGAGGTTTCAATATTATAGATGCTATCGGATTGCACAATAATAATCAACTTGTGCATTAACCGAATATAGAATGTCGGTATTCTGATTTCATGTAACCCGGTATTCTGATGCCGGGAAATAAATCCTAAGTGGGTAGCGCGTATCTATAGGTCGCTTTGCGACCGATGATGCGCGCTTGTTGTAAGAGCACCGCTGTCCTCGAAGACTCGGATAGCGGTGGTACACGGATAGAAAATGGCGAAAGCCGAGAGGGGTATCCTGATAAAACTGAAAGGTGCGGAATCAGCAAAAAAAATGCAAAAAACCGGGATTTCTCCCGGTTATGGATTCATATTGAATTGCCCTTTACGGCATGACCTTCACAAAGAAATGATCCCATGCATACACTTTGTTTACTGCTGGACACATGTAAAAGCCAATATTGACTTTCACCATGTACAGGCCGACCGGCAGGTCGGGCGGCACTTCGAATGCCCAATCATAGTGGAATACCTGGTTGTGGGTGAAAAGCAGCTGGATCGGATCGGGGATATACGTCTTGTCCGGCCAGTATTGCTTGCCCCAGGGTGTAATACCAACGATCCATCCCTTGGCCGGGAAGATGTTAAAAATCTCGTTGTTAGTAATCTTCACGTGATAATCCACCATTCCGCCAAGGCTCCTACTGATTATGATTGGCAGGTTTGCCGGAGTGACCTCAATTTCGATATCCGGGTCGAAGCATTCCAGGTCTCTCGGCATATCAGTCGCCTCAGTTTCCAGACCTGGATTAACAGGATTTGAGACGCTCGAAGAGCATCCCGCGAAAGATATCACCAGCAAAATTGCAAATACAAATAAACCCATTCTTGAAATAGACATAGTCCTATCACCTTTACCCATTATTTTTTACAGCAATTCAGCTTCCAGTATACGTAAATACGTTTTCAGGCAAAATGATAGGAATTTGTAGAATAATATTGAATTATATTGCCGTGACCTGTTT
>CBDVBS010000449.1:0-3507 GCA_965372275.1 uncultured bacterium
CACGGTTCGGAGGGGGGGGGAATCAGGTAACTGATTCTCCCTACCCCTATGGCTTATAATACTGTCTTATGGCACCCATACGGTGCAAAAGAACCGGAGGGTTACCCTCCGGGTAACCCCTACGAAGATGTTGCTGTTCAGTATTCTTTATTTTCTATGGTGTATCCTCGAACTTGGTAATGGAAGTTTGGTAGAATTGAGCTGATTGGCTGGGGTCGATAGTTGGAGGCAGTGCGCAGTGAAAGAACATAAACGTCTGCAAATGATTTTCAGGCGGATGGGGTTAGTGCATGGATTTTTCAGGGGTGTGGGGTTTGTCTGTCTTTTTTTTATCACACTCATAATCTGTCATTGCTCGAAGGTTGTCGATATCACCGTACCGGGTGACGGCGATTCCCTGCCGTCGGCTCATGGTACGTGCGTCGTATGTCACACGAATGCAGAAATGATCCAATTCGTCGCCGATCCGTTGCCTGCGCCTGAAGAGGAGGGAGCCTGACCGAATTCGGAGCCTCCGTTGGAGGCGGATGATCTTTTCTTCATTTCAACGGATTTTATCATCGACCAACACAACGCCAACGGATGCAGGGCCTGCCACTCAGGCGCCCCCGGTATCAATATCAAGCAGGACGCGCATGTTGGATATGTTATTGACCCCAGCGCACAGGATGAAGAATATTGCGCACCATGCCACGCGGATATCGTGGAACAACATGGCTCGGGATTGCATGCCGACCAGACCGGATTCAAAACGATGTTGCTGCAAAGGTCCGGCGAAACGGTGCTGACATCCGATATGGAACGGATGCTTGACGAGCAGTGCTCAGCGTGTCATACAACGTGCGGGCAGTGTCATGTTTCGCTTCCTGATATCGCTGACGGAGGACTTCTCGAAGAGCATAAGTTCAGGAGGCCATGCGCGACTCGTAATTGTAGCGCGTGTCACGAGACCAGGGTGGGGGATGAATTCGCCGGGAATCTGCCTCGGCTCGATGCGGACCTGCATTATTCAGCGGGCATAAAATGCTTCGATTGTCATACGGGTGATGAAATGCATGGTGTCGGCGGTATGGTGGATAATCGATATGAATCACCAGACCTGCCGAAATGCATCGACTGTCACGAGGATGTGCTTCACGACGACAACGAGATGCATCAGCAGCATGGCGAAGATATCGGCTGCCACGTGTGTCATTCGATCCCGTATACCAATTGCTACAACTGCCATGTAACGTTGCCGGGGAATGTGCCGGATGATGAAGTTGAGCTTCATTCGGAGGTCGATTTCAGGATCGGACGTAATCCGCTGAAAAGCGAATCGCATCCGTGGGAATATGTTCTGTTAAGGCACGTCCCGATTTACCCGGGGTCGTTCGAAGAGTATGAAATCGAACTTGATAATTTCAATTCACTGCCGACGTGGAAATATACCAGCCCGCATAATATTCAAAGGAAGACACCGCAGAATGATTCATGCGGGAAGTGCCACGGGAACCCGAACCTGTTTCTGACCGGGTTCTACCTGAATACGAAAGTCGCCCAGGGGCTAATGACGGAGGAAGAGTTGGAAGCCAACCAGGATGTAATACTCGAAGAAATTCCAGATTGAAATTCCGGACTATAGCAACTCGTTTATGATGGAAATGATGAAATCCGGCTCGATGAGATCGAGGTCCGCGTATCTCACGTTGCCATCCAGATCGATGACGACCATCTGGGGAACATATTCCCATCCGCCGTTGTACATCTTATAGGAATCGAATATCCCGCCGACATCGAATCCCCATTCGGTGGCGGTGTAATCCTGCCCGTTAACCCAGTCAGCGGGGGCGGTTGGATCGGAGTCGGTGTTGATATGGATCATCGCGAAATTGTCGTTAATGAACGTATCGTAGATGGTTTGATAATCGGGGAACTCCCCGAGACCCGGGCCTCATCAGGCACTCCAGAAATTTACCACCGCCACGCCTCCCGGGGTATAATCCGAGAGATCGAAGAAGCCATACTCGAGCAGCTTCTCGCATGTGAAGCCGGGTGCGGGTTCGGGTTGAAGGATGAAATAGTTGGTCACCCTGATCAGGTCACTGTCATCCTTGGTGGAACCGCCCATGCCGTCGGTTACTTCGCATGAAACCACGAATTTCCCGACCTCGTCGGGAGGAGTCCAGTCGGTGGTCTCACCATATTCATCGCTCAACTCGCCGTGCGTTGCCGTCCAGTGGTATTCGAGATCATCCAGGTCGTCATCGTGCGCGAAGCATTGCAGACTCACGATTTCGGTAGTGCTTCCTTTCAGACATGTAGTACGGCTCATTGTGATCTCATCGATAACCGGGTCGTGGTTGCCAGGTTCTATTATCACCACGCGGCAGGAATTCCATCCCGTCTTGAGTGAGGAATCGGTAGCCTTGATAATTATTTCATACATGCCTTCCGCGGTGTCGGCGCTGATCCCGGTTACCCCGAAGACACCGTCATCGGCATCGCCGTCGTTATGCAGCCCGTCGTCGTAGAGGGGTTCGTTCGCGGAACCGCCGATGGGGCTGAGGTCAGCGGTTACGGTGATGGGATCGTCCTGATGATCGAACGCTTTGACGGTAAGGTCGACAACATCGATGCCGTTCTGGATTGATTCGGGGAAAGTAACATCTTCGATGATCGGCTCCTTAGCATTGCCGGGCCAGGATGCATCGACGATGTAATCAACAGTGTTCCAATTGTTGCCCGTGGGGAAGTGGAAGATGTAATTTCCCGTGTATGTCATACTCGGCGGGAATGCGCGCTGCGGGTCGATCTTCCCGAACGCCTTAAAGTGAATGTCCTGGCCGAGGTAGGTCTTCATGAAACCGTCCGGATTTTTCAGGTACTTGTCTCCGAGGTTGAAAGCAAGACCACGGACATCGTACCCGGTCAGCGTGGCGGGATTTTTCAACTGGATATCCAGGCTCCATTGCTGGAGAGCCGGTTTATACTGACTGCCGACAATTTTCACGCAATCGGAGCAATTCGGCGGCTTGACATAATCGGTCACATTCGCGTGGAATTCGGTTTCCCTGCCGGGCGTAATGTTCGCGGTGCCCGCAGCAGGGTCGAAGGTGATTTGGCAAATACTCCAGATCACGCGTCCTTCCGTGGATGTGATTCCGTCGGATTGTGAAATGGTGTGAGGCCCCGTCGCATTATCCAGCATCCCTGAGCAGCCGAGATACAACAATCCGGACATGAGAACTATTACGCTCAAGGCGATTTTTGAATACTTCATCACGCAGTTGCCTCCAATGAATCGAGCCTCACGTTCCGTCCAATCGGTTGCATTGCGGATGGAATTTCGGTTCCATCTGTTTTGTAGAGCATCGCGCGACAATATTATAGCACTTTTCCTCTGTAATAATGCGGGTTGAAGTGACAAAAGAGGCCCCTGTAAAATCCTGAAAATGCGTGAGTGCCGCATGGACACTTGAGATACTACTGTCCTGATGGCACGGTCTGACGAGTCTTCGAGTCTGA
>CBDVBS010000450.1:0-3503 GCA_965372275.1 uncultured bacterium
GAGTTTTTAAAATGCATATATCTTTATTGCCATTTATAAAGCCCGGTGATATCAGGCCCATCCCTGTGAAATGAAGTACAAGCCTTCAATCAGTGTGGAGGTATAAAAACTATTTAATCGCGGTCTGCGTTTGAATAAAGATCAGAAAAACCGTTAGAAAAAACATCAACTGTTAAAAGGAGATTCGTTATGTCCGAATTTGTTTCTGAATTCATGGCGAAAGTCATTGAAAAGAACCCCAGTGAATACACTTTCCATCAGGCCGTAGAAGAAGTCATTGAATCCCTCGCCCTTGTCATCGAGAAATACCCCATCTACCGCAAGGCCAATATCCTCGAGCGGATTGTAGAACCTGAACGCGTTATTATGTTCAGGGTTCCGTGGCTTGCCGACAATGGTGAAGTCCAGGTTAACAAGGGATTCCGCGTTGAGTTCAACAGCGCCATCGGCCCCTACAAGGGCGGACTGCGGTTCCATCCGACGGTCAACCTTGGCATCCTCAAGTTTTTAGGATTCGAACAGGTATTCAAGAACGCCCTGACCACCCTCCCGATGGGCGGCGGCAAGGGTGGCTCAGACTTCGACCCGAAAGGCAAGTCCGACAATGAAGTTATGAAGTTCTGCCAGAGCTTCATGAGCGAACTTTTCCGTCATATCGGCGGCAACACCGACATTCCCGCCGGTGACATCGGCGTAGGCGGACGCGAGATCGGATTCATGTTCGGCCAATATAAGAAACTTCGCAACGAGTTTGTCGGAGTTCTTACGGGCAAAGCCCTCAACTGGGGCGGAAGCCTCATCAGGCCGGAAGCCACCGGTTATGGTGCCGTTTACTTTGCCCAGGAGATGCTTGCCACTAAGGGTGACAGCCTCAAGGGCAAGGTTGCCATCGTTTCCGGTTCGGGTAACGTTGCCCAGTACACCTGCGAGAAGTGCCTTGACCTCGGCGCGAAACCGATTACCCTCTCCGACTCCGGTGGATACATCGTCGATGAAAAGGGAATCGACCGCGAAAAGCTCGCATGGGTAATGGAACTCAAGAACGAGCGCCGCGGACGTATCAAGGAATACGCCGAGAAGTATCCCAACGCCGTCTATCACGAGGGCGTGGGTGTCTGGACGGTAAAGGGCGATGTCGCCTTCCCGTCAGCAACCCAGAACGAGGTCAGCGAAGATGACGCCAGGGCGCTTGTGGCCAACGGATGCATCTGCGTATCCGAGGGCGCCAACATGCCGACCGTACCGGAAGGCGTCAATGTGTTCCAGGATGCCGGTATCCTTTACGGTCCCGGCAAGGCAGCCAACGCCGGCGGCGTTGCGGTCAGCGGACTGGAAATGAGCCAGAACTCACTGCGCCTCGCCTGGACACGTGAGGAAGTTGACGGCAGGCTGCAGGATATCATGAAAGCCATCCACACCCAGTGTGTTGATGCCGCTAATGCATTCGGTTCACCCGGTAACTATGTAAACGGCGCTAATATCGCCGGTTTCATGAAGGTTGCCGACTCGATGCTCGACCAGGGTGTAGTTTAGTCTTTCACTCTCTCTCTGATAAATAAAGAAGGACCGGGAAAACATCCCGGTCCTTCTTCACTAATACCGGAATCGTAATATTAAACCCAACTTATTCCGCTGAAGTACTCGTAATTACCGAATCACCGGCATCCGGATTTGAATTAACCGCAATTCCCATTTACAATGCCGCGTGTAGATAAGGGCGGAGACTAACAATGACAGACAAACAGGAATCGGGATACTTGGCCCAGGGTGAAAAAGGCGCGATCTTTAAGAATTTCCGATCCCTGTCGCATAAGATACTCCGCTCCGGAGACCTCGGTGACGCGAGCATAGTTTTCGCCCGGTACATCGCCAGGTTGCTCATCGATTCCTTCGGATGTGATTTCCTTGAGCTTCGGCTGAAAGAGGGTCACAGTTGCATTCAGTGCGTGGTCACCAGGTATCCGAACAGGACAATCAGATATAGCACACTTCCCTGTTCGGGGAAACTGGACGGGATCACCTGTGAGGAACACAGCGCGGAATTGAACATGCTATCCAATCACGTTGTTAATAATCGCGCTGATCCGGCAAATCCGCATTTCACAAAGTACGGCAGTTTCTGGACCGGGGATTCAAACACGCCGATTCCCATGGTTTTGACGAAGGAAGGCATACCTTTTTCCGAAAAATTATTAATCAATGACGATCATAAAACAGTAGCAATAATTCCCCTGAGGAATAACAGTGAAATGCTGGGGCTGATAATCCTGAAAAAGGGGGGGAAGGATTTCTATTCCGCCAAAGATATTGAGCTATTCGAAGCTATAGCTGAAACAATCGGCATTGCAAGGTCACAGCAGCACGCTCAAACCGCCCTGCGTGAGCGCGTGAAGGAACTTATGTGCCTTTACGGCATCGCAAAACTGGTAGAGAAACCCGGCATTTCCCTCGATGGTATTTTCAACGGTATCATCAACCTCATACCCCCGGGATGGCAATATCCTGAAATCACTTACGGCAGGATTATCATGGATGAGGATGTTTATGCGGTTTGCGATTTCAAGGATGAATGGCAGACGCAAAGCGCGGATATTGTCGTTAATGAAATCAGGCGGGGCTCCGTGGATGTGGCTTACATTCAGGACATGCCGCTGCTCGATGAAGGCCCATTCCTGCAGGAGGAGAGGCATCTGATCGAAGCGATCGGCCTACAGATCGGTCAGATTATTGAACGCCGAAAAGCCGAGGAGGAAAGCCGGGAACTGCAGGAACAGCTAAGACATGCCGACAGGCTGGCAACCATCGGGCAGCTCGCCGCCGGCGTGGCGCACGAATTCAACGAACCGCTCGGGAACATCTTAGGCTTCGCTCAGCTCCTGCTTAAGAACGAGAACCTGCCGGAAGACATCGCCGGGGATATTGACAAGATTGTTATCGCCTCCTTGCACGCGCGTGAAGTGATAAAGAAACTCATGCTCTTCGCTCGTCAACTTCCGGCGAAGAAAACAAAAGTCAGTTTGAATGAAGCTGTAAATGACGGCCTGATTTTCCTTGAAGCGCGGTGCGCCAAGTCAGGGATAGAATTAATACGCGCTCTCGCTCCGGATATTCCTGAAATCACGGCCGACCCTTCGCAATTGAACCAGATACTCATCAACCTCGTTGTTAATGCCATACAAGCCCTGCCTGACGGAGGGATAATAACAATCACCACCAGGCCGGATAGCGGGGGCGTCCACCTGGTTGTTGAAGATACAGGTATTGGGATGAACAGTGAAACATTGAGCAAAATATTCCTTCCGTTCTTCACAACCAAGGACATTGACGAAGGAACCGGTCTCGGACTCGCGGTCGTCCACGGCATCATCTCATCTCATGGCGGAACAATAAATGTTGAAAGCCGGGCCGGCACAGGGACCAAATTCAATATCTACTTCCCTGTCGAGGCTGATAACGAGAATGCAAAGGATGTAGAAAATGTGCCCGAATAAAGAGAAGGCAAC
>CBDVBS010000451.1:0-3450 GCA_965372275.1 uncultured bacterium
CCTACGGTACCCAGTTCGCTTTTAAAAAGAGTTGATTTACAGAATTGGTCTTAGTCCAATCCCACCAGATAAGTATCTGAATAATTGGGTAGCGCGCCTTTCAAGGTGCGTCCTACCTGGCTTTAAAGGGATCACACCCTGAAGGGTGTGCTACCCACCTGATGAAAGAATACTTTTTAAATGGAATTGGTCTTTGTATGCGACCTCATCCCGTTATTAATCCAGCAATTTCAGGTTCCTGAAACCCGAAACCAGCGGCGGTATGAACACTAAGAATATCGAGGATACCAGGAGCCCCATCTGCAGATGATACCCGTACCTCCCCGAAGCTATAGCAATGAGTATAGCCAGGATACACAATGCGCCAAGTCCATACACCGCGCTCCTCTCACCGTGGCAGAGGCCGTCGCCAAGAAAATACAGTATCGTCGCCGCGGTTGTCTGGAGGAGAATCATCAGGAATGCCTCGGGAGGTCCTTGATCGGCAAGGATCATGATTCCCCTGCAACTGCAATACACAAGCCACATAATCGTGAGTGACTTGATGAGAATACCCCAGAACCATATGATCAACGGCACCTTGGGGTTGGCTATCGTGAATGTGAGGAACTTCCTCAATTCGCTCTGTTCTTCCGGTTTATTCTCTTTCACCTTAATCACCATCCTGCTGCCTACGTAATAGTATCCGGGTTTGATTAAGGCTTATTATTAATCTTATTCAAAGATTAGATTTATTGATGGGCCGCCCGAACGTCTGGTGTAGAGGAACCATGACCGCCGAACCCAGATAGGTTCGCCCGCGAGTATGTAATTTTCCCGCACCGCTTCTTCCATTTCCGGGCTGAACCGGTCCCATCCGGCAAAGTCGCCAAGTTCGGCGGTATCGTCATGGTGGTTGTCGAACACATTAAAGCGGAGTATGACCAGCTCATAGTCTGCGCGTTGCAGCGTTTCAAGGAACGGTGCCTGGCTCCACAACCCTTCCTTGTTCAATTCATTCATTATGAACGGGGTGTATATGACCTCACGTCCCGCCATCAGTGTGAGCCCTTCATCTTCAATAAGCACCGGCCCGTCGAAATTGTTTACGATCTGAACAAGCAGTTCGCCGTTCGACCGGGAGGCGTCAGTCGGTTTGAACGACAGGTATCTGTCACCTATTGCGAATCCCATATATGCCACTAACAACGCCATTCCTGCTGTCAAGGCATTCTTTAACGCGGGCGATGTCTCCGTTGAGTTGTACTCTCGTGTGAACCATATCCCAATGAGTATAGCCTGCGGGATGAACATCGGCAGGAAATAATTCTGCGCGCTGCCGACCTTCCCTACGAGGACCGTCAGGATGAATCCGAAGATGAAGTAGATGATCCATGGCAGTGCATCTTTCACCTTCCACAGTCGCCAAGTAGCGAAGATCGCAATCGCCGTAGGGAGTAGCATCTCGGCGAAGATGATCCGGTAGGAAGCGGTAAGCCGCGAGAAGTACCACCGGGTTTTCGTGTATGTCCAGATATGCTTGAAAAATTCGGAACCATAGGCAAGATAGAGTGCTGAAAATATCAGTAATGCCCCGGCAAGATAGAGGATCACAAAGCGCAAAAGGTCTTGACGCCTTTGCATATAGAGCATAATTGCGATGACAATAAACCCCTCAATGGCCGACTGCCTTGCATAAAGGGCTAACCAGAGGATAGGCAGCGACCAGTACATCCCGGCCTTCGTCGGATACCGCCATGCAATATACACGGCGGTTAAACTGAGGAAGCTCGCGAAGACATCAATTCGACCCAAGGGCATCCAGAAAAAAATGACCGGTGTGGATGCCAACAGGGCAGGGGCAATAAGCGATGGGAGCAGCGGTCCTTTCACATCCCTCTGTCTGCATGCTAAGAAGCAGATCATCAGTATCAGAAGTCCTGCGATTGTAGAGAGAATCCTCCCGAGCGTGAGCTTAACCCCGAAGAATTTGACCAGCACCGCTAATATCCCGATGAAAACCGGCGGGTAGTTCGTAACTATAAAGGGTGGGGCATCGATCGGTTGATACGGGTTCTCGCCCTCGGAGAGCATCATGGCCTGGTTCAGGACGAAGCCCTCGCCGTCATCGAGGGGAAAATCATACGTTACATAGTCCCAACAGTGCCCGAGTAAACCGAGGGTTACAACGATTGACACCACAAGGAACAGTGCCCACGGCACTTTGCGTAACAATGCGAAATTGGGGGACTCCGGTAGTTTCTTGTCGGTTCCTTTCAATGGCGGGCCGTTTGTGTCGAGAAACAATCAAATATTTGCTGTTCGTCATTTTAATGCATATACATCCGAACTTAAACTCCGATTCCCGGATTGAACCGAATAAATTCTAATCAGAATTAATGGGTCATCGGTTGACGATGGGGCATTAAAGTGCGATATTTAATATGGTTAAGAAAGGCTAATGGGTCAAAACGTCTTGTTTGACAATTGCTGTTTAACTCGGTAAAATTCTAATGACCAACCTTTGGGGGGAGGTTCAATATGTATGGGGTTGGAGTAATAGAATTATGTATTACATTATAGGGGGCGTGGTAGCTATTGGCTGGGGAAAACCAGAAAAAAGAGAAACTCGGGCAAATCCTCGTTCGCAGCGGGGTAATCACTGAGAGTGAGCTTGAGAAAGCACTCGCTATTCAGTCGAGTTCCGATGATATGCAGAAAATTGGCCAGGTGCTGGTCAGCCAGGGCTTTTGTTCCCAGGAAGATGTTGCTCTTTCCCTTGAAAAGCAGATCGGCATCAAGTACATAAGCCTCAGGGATTATGTTTACACCAAGGATCTCGAATCGATACTCTCGCCCGCTGATATGAACAAATATCTCGTTTTGCCCATCAAGGCATACGACGATAAGCTCGAAATCGCCATGGCTGATCCGCTCGATTTCATCAAGCGGGAAACGTTGCGTATGGTTACGGGCAGGACGATTATCCCCTTCCTGTCCCTCGAAAACCAGATTAAGGAAATCATATTCCAGAAAGTCGGTAAGAAGTTCAAGACCGACTCATTCATCGAAGATGCAATGGCCGCGTATGAGGATGACAGCGAGAATGCGCTCATGCGCAGCTTGAAGGTTGACGGTCTCGAAGCCGTCAACGCCGGCCCGGTTGTACGCCTTGTGACGACGATCATCACCGAAGCTGTTGAATCCGGGGCGTCGGATATCCATATCGAGCCGAGTGAAGCTGAAGTCATCGTGAGGTACCGCATCGACGGTATCCTCCATAAGATAATGAGTATCCCCGCCAAGATCCAGAATCCGACTATTTCCCGTTTCAAGATTCTTAGTTCCATGGACATCGCCGACAGGCGTAAGACGCAGGATGGCCGTATGTCGAGCAAGATCGCGGGGAAGGACCTTGACTTCCGTGTCTCCTGTCTCCCGACCGTCTATGGCGAAAAGATGGTGCTTCGA
>CBDVBS010000452.1:0-3446 GCA_965372275.1 uncultured bacterium
TCCTCCTAAATGTTTTTAATTTATCGCACACTGAAGTGTGCGGCACCCGTTTGATTTCTATGTTTTCAATATTTCGCACACTGAAGTGTGCGGCACCCGTTAGTTATGCGATTTCCGTTACTATGTCTCAACTCTCCTGCATGAACTGGCTGGGAGGTATGAGAAATACAAAGGCGGTGAACAGGAATGTCACCAGTGTCCAGACGGCGAATTTTTTCATGATCGTGGATTCAATATTTCCTTTTAATGATTGCCTGAATGGCTTCATATAAGCGAACAGCAGAATTCCCCATACGATAACCAACCAGGTGCTCTTGGTATCGGTTACATCACCTAAATCAGCGAGTCCCTGTGTCGGCCAGGGCATGAATCCCACGGCGAACGTATACCATGTAATCGGGACACCAAGGATTAACGCGCCGAAGAGGAATGTCATACATCCCCAGAAGACCGAACGGTATGCCTTGATGAAGTGCATCCCCGTGGGTTGCGTGAATATCATGAGCAGGTAGTAAAGCGCGTGGAACATGAACAACAGCGCGCCCATACTTAAAACGATATGCGTAACGAGTATCGCTTTGCCTGCCGAGAGTTCCTTCACGATGCTTCCTTCATATGTGGTCCAGAAGAGCTGCGTTTCCTCTTTGCCTCCGCTGAAAAGCTGCTCGAACCAGTTCATATCCTTCCATATTTCGATTTGCCTGCCGGTGCTGGTTTCGATGGTGAGATAGTAGAACCAGCGTGTGCCCTTATCTTCGAGAGGCGGGAGGAGGGCGATCCATTTATCAGTTTGTTCCCCGCCGAAATCAACAGGTTCGAAAGCTAACGGTTCGGGATCGTCGTACGTATGCCTGCTGATCCAGGCCGTTGCGGCGACAGGCCTTTCGGGACCGAACCGGATGAAGTTGATTTCGAGGAAGTGGTCTGTTTTCACGAAGGTGTCGTCGTCGGGTACGAAGACATAACCCAGGTCAGGGGGAGACATCTCCCGGTACATCTCGGGCGTGATCATGCTCGACATCCCAAACGCGAACGCCGCGAACGCGACTATTACAGTTATTATCAGCGGCCAGTTCCGCATTTTATGAAATATCCCTCCATGATTAATCGGGATATTCTACCATCAATAGGCTATATATCCACGGTAATTGAATAGATTGAGTTCGCCCTCCCGGTGCTTCGGGAATTTATTGATTTGGTGCTTCGGGAATTTATTCCCGAAACTTGCATGAGGTTTCGGCAACAAGTTACCGAAACACCAAGAACCTCTGCATGGTAGCTGCTACTTACCCGGAGGAGATTTATTCCCGGCAAAGGATTGCCGGGCTACGTAATTGACTGATAGATATGTCCCTATTCTTTACTCCCCCTCCAGCCCCCACAACCCCCTGTCACCCTCCCGCGCCTCCCTCTCAGCTTCGAGGAAGAGATCGGTGAAACGGACATCCGGCGGATATGTCGAGACACGGGCGTAGCCGTCCTCGACTAATCTAAGGTTAACGAAGGTACCGTCGGGCAGGAATATGTATCGAAGCAGGCGGCCATACCTGTCGGTCTCGGATACATCTTTTACAAGCAGGACGAGCTGGTCTTCGACGAGTATGCGATTTGCCTCTGTTGCTTCAGGACCATAGGGCTCTTTCCCTTTGCTGGGATGTTTGGTCTCGGGTGTGTCCATCCCGACGTAGCGGATTTTCAAATCGCCTTCACAATAGATGGTGTCGCCGTCCACAACCTTCGTCACCTTTGCCCATACGCCATCTTCGGGTTTGACATACGGAGAATCGAAGACGACATCGGATGGGGGTTCGGTTGTGGATTCACCCGGTACGTCAGCATCGGAGGATGTTGTGCCGCCCGTACGCGCGGGAGTATGTTGAACGGGCATACAGGACATCCGCTGGACAAGAAATCCCGCAAGGAAGGCGACAAAGAAGATTATGACGTAAATACTTCTGCTTCCGGACTTCATAAGAACACTCCTTCAGTGATTGACCCATTATATCACCCGGCGGAGAAATGTCTTTAGCATATATGTTGTTATAATACGTGGATGAAGATGAGATTCAGAATATTGCTGACGGCACTGCTGTTGATGTTCACCGGCATTTCGGTTGGATGTGGTGAGGATGAGGTGCAACAGCAAAAACCACCGGATCATCCGTACCAGCGTCCAATTCAGCCCTCAATACCCGTGGACTGGAGCGTAACGATAGGAAGGAAGCTCCCGGAAAAGATGGTTGTCCAGGAAGACGAAGTTCTTCTCGCGGATTCCATCGGCAATATTGTAGCGCTTGATATAGCTGATGGTGGTTCGCGTACGGTGATTCATCTCCCCGGTCCGATAATGGGCTGGGATATTTCGGAGCGTTATATAGCATCGAGTTCCATCTCAAAACATATCCATTTCAATGATATGTCCACGGGCGAGGAGTTGTGGAGTACTCAATGCGAAACAACTCCCGGGGAACCTGCAATAACCCGGTACGGCGTGATCTTCGTGGAGGGTTTGGGTCCCTACAGGGTCAGGCATCACTCGCTGGAAGACGGCAGCCAATTATGGCAGCGGGAATTTGATGTCAAACCCGGTGGCTACGCACCGGTTCTCAATAACGCAAATTCTGCGTTCATCGCTTTCGAGGATGGAACCGTAAGGGCATTCAATATTGAGAACGGTTCCATACTCGGGGAATTCAAGGTGGGCTCACCGTTGGAACTCGACCCGGAAGGCCGATGGAAGGGACGATATGACTTCCTCGGTGCGGAAGGAGAGCGCAAAGCACGCCTCGCGCCGGTGCATCCCGGCGGAGTGGGACGTATGCTGACCCTCGGATGGCACGCGGTAATACCGTCAGAGGATGGTCACCTGTACTGCATGGATTTCATCAACGGTACAATACGCTGGGAGAACGATTTCGGAGAACGCGTAATACTTGTATGGGAAGATGAGAATTATTTCTACGCCGAAACAGCCGAGGGGAATTTTCACAGGATCGACAGAGAAAATGGCGAATTACTCCACAGCGTACACCTCGACAATCCAACATCGGGCTTCGTTTCAACCGGCATCGGTATAATTGTCGACACAAGCGATGAAGACGAGCTGATCGTAAGAAGTGGTTTTGATTTGCGGGAAATTTCGCGAATCGACGCCGGTTTCATCCCAGTCGATTCCGTAATAACCGTAGGTGCAATCATTATGCGAACCAACGACGGACGAATTATCACCAAGCCGTACGATTATTTCATTGGTAATCCTTCAACATCACCCTGATTTTGAGCCTTTGCGCATTTGAAACGTCATAAAGAAACATGTTGTACATATATTCAGGTGACCCACTTCGAGGACAGGTGAGTTATACTGTGCCGTTCATTTCAGCGAATCAGAAGCCTGTCGAGTAAGGAAACATTATGAGAACATATATGACCTACGGCGTAATATGCCT
>CBDVBS010000453.1:0-3436 GCA_965372275.1 uncultured bacterium
GACTTGCCGCACACACTGCCGCATATTTCGCTATCATCTAACTGTGCGGCAAATCCGGTGCCTGTCCCCATCTTAACCATCGCGTATTTTGGGACGTGAGATGGTTGTGGGATTAATGCTGTGATAAAATCATTAAGGATGGGATTGCCGGAGTATTAATGAGCCAGCGGTGTTTGCATTAACCATTACCGTAATTGCGGGGACTCAAAGATGGTCGAAGGAGATGAAATTCGAAGGACGAGTTATGCCGGGAGCTTCTACCCGGGAGAAGAGCTGGATCTTGACCGGACGCTCGAAGCTCTTTTCAATGAAGCCAACGACGGGTCACCGACGGACCCGAGAAAACCCAGGGCGTTGATTGTTCCTCATGCCGGGTATATGTATTCCGGGTTTGTGGCGGCGAAAGGATACCGGGAGCTTGAAGGACATTCATACTCTAAGGTCCTGCTTATCGGGCCATGCCACTTTCATCCCCAGCACGGTGTTTACTTCCGGGGACCGGCCCCGGCGCTATATGAAAAACTGGATACGCCGATTGGCGGCATCGAGTATGACAAATCGACTGCGGCTGAATTGACGACCCGGTTGAATGTCGAATACCAGCAGGCCGCTCACGATGGCGAGCATTCGCTCGAAGTGCAGCTTCCGTTTATTGCGAGGAAGCTGCCGGGCATACCGGTCAGCCTGCTGTTGATGGGGGATTTCGGATATGCTGATACAACCCGTACGGCTGAAGTCATCGCGGAAATAATGAACGAGGACGATTACCTGGTGCTTGTAAGCACGGATATGAGCCATTTCTATCCCGACAAGAGGGCGAAGGAACTCGACGGACAGTCGTTGGAGTTCATCGAGACGGGCAAAGCCAAAGGATTGTTTGAATGGGACAAATCGGGCGGCGGATTGTTGTGCGGCATCGGCGCCGTGCTTACGGTGATGCAGTTAGCCGAATTGAAAGGATGGGAACCGCCTTCCAGGTTGGCCTACCAGACATCCGGAGACAGGGGCGGCGGCAGGCAGAGAGTTGTCGGATATGTATCGCTGGCGTATTATGAACCCGAATAAACGGGATTTAGATATCCCGGACATATGTTATATTGGGAAATAAGGATTCGTAATTATTATGGACATCGGTTCGATAGACAGTAAAGGTTTGAAATTTTTGGCGATGCGTTCACTCGTCTCGGCATTCAAACGCGCGGACGTTGAAATAACCGAAACGGATAAGCAGGTTTTCGGGCATGAGGTCGGCGCCTTTGTTACACTCAAGGTTGACGGTCACCTTCGTGGATGCATCGGCAGGCTCGATACCGAGTCCCCGCTGTGGAGCAAGATTCCAGAATTGGCCCGCGCCGCGGCATTCGAGGATAACCGGTTCCAACCGCTGAACGAATCGGAACTGGATCGAACCGACATCGAGATCACTATCATGGGACCGCCCATCGAGATAAGCGATACGGACGAAGTGGAGATCGGAAGGGACGGTCTTATTATCGAACGTGGACTCAACCGTGGTTTATTGCTGCCGCAAGTCGCGGTAGAGCATGGATGGACGCTCGAAACTTTCCTCGAGCAGACCTGCCTTAAAGCCGGGCTTGAGACGGACGCATGGCGGCAGAGCGGAGTGAAGATATACCGTTTCGAGGGGATCGTTCTTTGAACCTTCCCGGAAGGTAAAATAGTTGGAAATATACGACTGCAAACTCCTGCATCAGAAACTCCTGAGGCGCTGCGAGAAAGAACTGGTTCAGATCAGAAAGCGCAGCGGGGCCAAACTGCGCTTAGGCATCGTGACTGTAACCACAGATGAACAGAACGTGGCGTTCGCATCCAAGGTCCAGGGATTGGCCGGGGGACTTCAATTGGATGTAATCGAAGAGAGGGTTGCGGCGAGAAACGTGGGGAGAAGATTCATCCCGCTCCTGCATGACTGGGTCAACGACGAATCGATACAGGGCATCCTCCTTCTTTACAAACCCGATGAGAATATGCCAACGCTCAACGATGTGTACGGCATCGTTCCATGGGATAAGGACGCCTATGGCGGGCATTTCCACAACGTCGGTCACTTCTGCCTCGAATCAAATCCTGACCCGGGATGCCCTCGTCCGGCGGAAGCATCGGCGGTGCTCGAAATAATCAACCACTACCAGATGCCACTCAAGAAAAAAGGCGTGGTTATCATCGGTGAGGGCGGACCGTTCGAGAGGGTGCTCATGCAGGGGCTTGTCAATACCGGGGTGAACGTGAAGTTCGAGCACCCGATAGATGCCCCGTCGGGTATCAAATCCAAGTCCGGCAATAAGGCGAAAGCCAGGATTCCCTCGGTTAACCCCAGGCGGGAGATTGTCATAAGCTGCGTGAATAAGCCGGGCTACCTCTCGCGCTCAAGGCTTATGCGTGGCTCGATAGTAATCGACAACGGGTATAATTTCTTCCGGGGACGTATCGGCGGGGATGTCGATTTCAACTCGAATCAGAACTGGGCGAAGGCGATCACACCGGTGCCGGGCGGCGTTAAATCTATCGCCCAGGTAATAACGATCCTCAATTTTACCAGGATATGCATGAGACGCTTCGGCCTTATCGATGAAGATCAGAAGAAGGACCTGCTTCAAAGACGGTTTAAAACACCGGACAAGAAGTTAGAATCGAATCGCACCAGGATATAAAGCGGGCAAGATATTGTCCCTCTGTTGGGAGTTCCGATTTTTTTCATATATCGAATTCGTTCCTCACATTTTTCTAACATTTTCATGGTAACTATCTGCTATGGCGAATGAAAGCATACTTGTTGTGGAAGACGAAGAGGATATCCTCGGACTCCTCACTTACAACCTTGAGAAAAACGGTTACAAGGTTATAGGGGTCGGCAGCGGCGAGGATGCTCTCGATGAAATAAAAAGATCGCTCCCCGATCTCGTTCTACTGGACCTTATGCTCCCCGGGATCGACGGGCTTGATATCTGCAAGATGCTGAAAGGTAATGAGCATACGGCCGCAATCCCGGTGGTCATGCTTACCGCGAAGGGTGAAGAATCCGATGTTGTTGCCGGCCTGGAGCTGGGTGCGGATGATTATATCACGAAGCCATTCAGTATCAGCATATTAATAGCACGCCTGAGAGCTGTTCTCAGAAGAGATAAACGTAAACCTTTCGACCAGAACCTCACGATAAAAACCGATGAACTGGTCATCAACCCGGACAGGCACGAGGTTTCAGTTCAAGGGAATATCATTGAGCTGACACATACCGAGTTCAGCATATTGCATCTGTTGGCGGGTCACCCCGGCCGTGTTTTCACAAGGCAGCAGATCATTGACTATATAAGGGGATATGACTGCGTGGTTACCGAGCGTTCGGTGGATGTTCAGATTGTCGGGCTTCGCAAGAAATTAGGTTCCCGCGGTAATCTTGTGCAGACCGTTCATGGCG
>CBDVBS010000454.1:0-3433 GCA_965372275.1 uncultured bacterium
ACGCGTGAATTGAAGTCTTTCTTGCTGTCATTGAGATGGAATGCTTTTAGGTAGTGTAGTCCGACGATGTGCTCGAATAGCCTCCAGGTCTCTTCATACCCTTCACGTGTTCGCAACTCATAACCGGCAGCAAAAACATGGGCGGTATCGAAACAAACTCCCAAACGATCCTGGCGATCCACCCGGCTTATAATCTCTCCCAGGTGTTCAAATCGCCAACCCACGCTGGTCCCCTGCCCCGCTGTCGTTTCCAACAGTAACATCACTTTGCAATCTACTCGCGTTTCAATCGCACGGTTCAGTGCACGGGCGATACGTTCGATGCCTTCTTCTTCGCCCGAGCCCATGTGCGAACCCGGGTGAAAAACTAAATACTCAATTTCAAGGTACTCTGCACGCTCAATTTCATCTATTAAAGCGTTTAAACTCTTCTTCCATAATATCGAGTCGGGGGAAGCTAAATTTATCAAGTACGAATCGTGAGCGAGCACGACTTCTATGCCGAGACGCGCGCGTTCCGATTTGAAAAGCGCAACTTCCTCCTCGTCGAGAGGTTTCCCTTCCCACCGGTTCTGATTCTTTGTGAATATCTGGAGAGCAGTACAACCCCGCAAAGCCGCTTCTGATAAGGCTTTGTGGTGTCCACCTGAAATAGAATAATGTGCGCCGAGTTTTAACACTCGTTCTCAATTCCATCCTCCGCGCATAAGTTTAATTGCAAAAATCACTCGTAGCAAGCAGTTAACGCGCTTTTGCAAAAAAAAAGTTTTTCGTCTTTCAACTGTTTCGCGGCCCTTGATGCGCTGCGAACCCCACCACAAAGGGGTTACAGCGCATATGCCGTCTCAAACCCGATGAAAAAAATATTTACGAAAACAGAAAATTTTTCGAGCTTTCAAAAATATTTGTCGCGTATTGAAGTAAAACGAAAATTTATTTTTCGCTCGTTTTTGCGTTTGGGAAAATCCTAAAAACTACGATCTCCCGTAAATGGCTTGCAATAAGGGATAGCGAAGATCAAGCGAAAACGGTTTTTTGAAAACAAAATGCGTTTGACAATTCGCGGAAGGATCAGTCGATGTATTCGATCGCGCTAACTTCAGGAGGAGGTGCAATATTAAAATCGGAAAATCCTTTCAAGATTGTTTCGAGATATGCGCGTGACGGTTTTCCTCGATCTTGTCGCTCGATCATCCTGTATGTCCAGGCGATGATTTTCTCACCGGACGGAATTACTATTTCCGCTCTCATCCTGACGTAAAAATTTGGGACGCCCTCGTAACCATCGAGTGATTCAAGATCACTTTCCTTCAAGCGATAAATACCGCCCTGGACATACCATTTTCTATCTTCCCGGATATCGGCGACAGCGCCGCCCCATCTTTCACTGCTGCTTGCGAAAACCAGGCGGTAACCAGTCAGCTTTGCGGGGCCGTCAGGTTCTGCGGACGGGCAGCGGGCCGCCATCTGCTTGTGAGACAGGTTGGAACCGTACGCGAAATATGGGAAATCTTCAAACACCTTATCATTCTACTATAAAGCTGGGCGGTATTGAGAAAAAAAAATCGTGAATTTGCATATAAAATCATCTGAATTCGTATCAAAATCGATTCTTCGGCATCTATTAATGTGGGAATATCGGAAGGCACAACACTCAGGTTACCCTTTGCATGAATCCCCCGCGATAGCGGGGGATTCTGCATTTTTCTCCACCGGCTTTCAATATCGACGAATAGGTTATAAAATCCTAAGGGATGAGAGAGACCAACACCAGAATAGAAAAATTCCTCGAAAATGGACTTCCATTTCTTCTGTTTGTCGCACTCACACTTATCTGTTTCTGGGAGTATATCTTCACGGACAATGTTCCCATGAGCCGCGATGACGCCCTCAACTACCAGGTTGGGAGGAAATTCATCGTTGACTGCATGCGAGCCGGCTACCTTCCCATGTGGTGTCCTTTCGTCGCAATGGGTTACCCCCTGCCGGCCGAGGGCCAGGTCGGCCTTTCTCAGCCGTTCACGATCCTCTTTTTCATTTTTCCCTTCTTCAGGGCATATGCCATTTCGATAATAATCTGCTACCCGCTCTTCGCGTTTTTCACCTACCGTCTCGGACGAACCTGGGAATTGGGACGCGAGGGGGCAATACTTACCGCCATTGCCGTCACATTCGCGGGGCCATACTTCCTGTGGCAGGAAGGTTATCCAATCATTGCGACATTATTGTGGCTCCCACTATTAATCATTTGCCTCGTTAAAGCATCCAGGGGTGATCAACGAAAACTGTATATGGCCTTAGGCTCTCTCTTATATGCCCTGATGATTTTCTCAGGCAATTTCCAATTCGTCTTTGGCGCAACGATCTTCACGTTCTTCTTCCTGTGGTTTGTCGGTGATAGTCGGGCAGCATTTCCATTGAGGCGTGTCCTGCAATGCTTTGCCCCGGTAATTATCCTCGGCGGGATACTCGGAGCCGTGCAACTCATCCCCCAGTACGAGTTGGCTATGCTCAGTGAGCGTGCCGGCGGAGTTTTCGATCCCGCTGAAGGGAACCTGAATTGGAATGAATTAGCATCACTCGGAGCACCAATCTTCTATTATCCTTTTAAGGGAGACTGGGCCGGCGGCGCGATTTACGGATATATCGGCTTCCTCGGCACCGCGTTGGCAATCTACGGCATCACCGTTTCCCGGGGGAAGGTCTTGATCCTGCTGCTTATCGGTATCATAGTCGCCCTGGCTTTCGGTGGTTTTACCTCGTTAGGTTTGTTTCGCTGCTCAAACCGGATGCTGTTCTTCCTGACATTCCTGTTAAGTTTATATGCCGGTCATGCTTTCGGAACACTTCTGAAAGGGGAGCGTTCAAGGTTGTCCCATGGTAAATGCGTCGCAATTACCGGCGGGGTGGTGATCTTCCTCGCGCTGCTTGCCGGATCATATTTCAATGTACACGATCTGAATGGATTCATACGTCTTCTCATCCCCCAGGTCATCGTTATAGCACTAACCATTTTATTCCTGGGACGCAGGCGGCAACACTGGCCATATGTAACGGCATTAGCTGCGTTTGTGATGTTAACGGGCTCTGTTTGCATTCACGGTATCGCCAATTACTCCGTTGCGCTCGATTATGAAACGGTGAACGCGGAACCGGAGGTCGTCAAATTCCTGAAAAGCAGAGCCGGCGACGGGCGAGTATGGGTGTCACTCATCGAACGTAAGCCGAACACGCTTTTATATCAACTGAGCGCGGACGGACCCCGCGTTGCATTGTATGGGATCGCCACTCCCGCGCATGAAACTCCGCTCCATATTACCGGCTGCTCTTTGTTCAGGAACAAGATGGTTAAATCTTTTGCAACATTCGCCCACGAGACAAATGATGAGGGCATTAACTCACCTCGCCCGGATATATTAGCGGCGGTGAAATA
>CBDVBS010000455.1:0-3423 GCA_965372275.1 uncultured bacterium
ACTGAGCTTCTGGTTGGCAATGGCCGACAGCTTCTATATCCTCACCGGATCAACGAAGCTGCTTGGAAGCATCAGGGATGTCGCGCTGGTACTCATATATGGCTGCCTCGCCACGATGACCGTCGTTCTCATACTGAGTGCGATTATCTCGGTCCTCTCAACGATTACGGATCGTAAAGGGAAACTGGATGTTCCTCATCACTGCGGACGCGTGATCGGCATTCTTATATTCCTGGCAATCATAGCTGCGTCATACGGGAAGGTTCACGGGTTCCTTGTGCAATTCAACCCTGTTGATCCCCGCGTGGTGTTCCCTACTCTCGGCATCTTCTTCGCGGCCTGGCTGGTCGGGAGGATCACCGCCATCAGCATCGGACGTACCTATGACCCATCCGGGTGGTATCGCATGCTGGGAAGCCAGTACGTCGTCACCGCCGGTATCGCTGTATTTGTTTTCGGCACGCTAATGACCCTCTACCGGGGGCCGACAGCGGATATCGTACATACCGGCGGGATAAAACTGGACGGAAACAGCATCTTCTACTACCCGATATTTTTCATCGCTGGTTTGATCACGTGGGTATTAGTGCGATGGATTATTACATCCCTGTCGAACCGGCACCGTATGTTTTCACCCGGGTTAATTGCGCTATTTTTTATCGTCATCATGATTTTGTTTGTCAGGCCGTCTCCGCTTCCCCGGCCCGATACCCATAACCCCGAGCCCTCAGGCAAAGGCAGGAATGTCGTGCTGATAAGCATCGACACCCTTCGTTACGACCGCCTGCGTTGCAACGGGAATATGGATATTCAGACACCGAACATCGACGCGCTGTCGGCCGAGAGTGTGAATTTCGATAACTGCATTGTGCCGATGCCGGTCACCGTACCTTCTCATTGTTCGATGCTTACCGGGCAGAATCCACGAACCCATGGAATACGCACGATGCTGAGCCCCTTGCCCGACGCCTTCCCGACCATTGCAGGGGAGCTGTCGGAGGAGGGCTTCACTTGCGGCGGGTTTGTATCGGTGGGCCTTTTGAGCGGAGCGAATTCAGCCCTCGACAGGGGATTCCATTATTACGATGATCATTGGATACTGGAAGGCGAGAGCCGTTTCTTCCCGAGGGAAATCAAGTATTTCACATCGGGAAGGATCCTGAACAGGTTCCTTAAGAAGCCCCTGACCATACTAAGCCGGTTTGAACGCAAGGCGGAATCGACTGTCGATAGCGCGATAAACTGGCTCGATCATGTGAAGGATGAGGATTTCTTTTGTTTCATGCACGTTTACGATCCGCACTGGGACTACAACGCCCCCGAACCGTACAAGACAATGTATGATCCCGATTATGAAGGCATACTGAAAGATCACCGCAATCCCGAGAAGTTCCTTTATAAGCACAAGCTGAAGATAGGTGAGCCGGATTTCGATCATCTCGTGGCACGGTACGACGGCGAGGTGACATACACCGATCATCACCTCGGACGCTTTTTCAACAGGCTGAAGGAACTCGGTCTTTGGGATGACACGATGATCATCCTCACGGCGGATCACGGTGAGAGTTTCGAGCACGATTATTATTTCGGGCATAACGACAGGGTCTATCAATCGACAATTCATGTTCCCCTGATAATCAAGCCTTTCGCCGGAACGACCGGTGCGCGAACGGATACTCTTTGTTCAAACATGGATTTCCTGCCGACCATCCACGGGATGCTCGGCCTGCGAGTGCTGTCCGGATTGGACGGCGAGGACTTGAGCAGTTTCATCAAGGGAACCGCCGGGGAGGGGGAACAGGCTCATTCGCGGGTTTTCAGTGAAACATACTCGCTGGAATGGAACCGGCAGAATTATGGGAAAATGTACTCGACACATCGCGGTTTGGAGAAGTTGATATTCAACCCTTATGCATATCCATTCGTTCCCCTCTACCAGTATTTCAACCTCGCTGACGATCCCGATGAAGAGAATGATCTTTATGCAACGAGTTTTAACGTGATCAACGAGTTGATTCTTACACTGAAGAAGTGGGCCGATGCCGATACCGAAACCGGCTTGGAATCAGCTGGGGCGATAGAAGAGGAAGAACTCAGATCACTTCAGTATCTTAATTAGCAGGTTGCCGAAAGACAGGCATAACACGGGGACAGCCACCACGCGATGAGGAGCAATGCATCAATTCAAGCGATTTCCGCGTGAGGGAGAGTCCCCTTTTCGCCGCAGGTTGTCCCGATATATAAGGAATTTTCTATTAGTGTTCTTACTATTGTAACCCGGCTTTCTGAAGCCGGGAGATATATCTTATCCCGTTTGCCGCTTGGCCTGACACCCGGTTTTGAAGAATTTATTCCCGGCATCGGAATGCTGGACTGCGTTACTGCAGGTACAAAAAAGCCCGCCTTGCGGCGGGCTTGTAAATTCACGGAAATCTTAACTAACTGCGGTTAGTGGTTATGCCGGATCGTACCAGACAGTGAGTTCGTAGATTTCATGACCACGCATTTGAACTGAGCCGTCATCCATCAAAAGAACCATAAACTGGCAGTTGTTCATGCCTTTGATGTTCTCAGTTCCCGGCGTATGGAACTGAGACAAGACACCGTTGCCGACAGATCCCCAATTGTATGCCCAGTTAAAGTTGGGATTGCCGGACTTATAATATGAACCGCAACCTATGCAGCCGGAGTTAAACAATAAGGCGACCAGATAACTATCGTTGAAATTCTGGCCGCTTTCGTACTTCCAGCAGTTGTTGCCGTCGCAGGCATCACCATACATACCTGTACCGCCGTTATTCGTCCAGCCTACCATGACACCGTCCCAGAAGCTCTCCATATTTCCGGAATGGTCCATTATGAAATGGACATCAGAAGCAGTGGCGGGAACATCAAACTGCGGTGTAAGGAACTTGCAACAAGCATTTGATGGGTAATTGGTACCACAGGTGCTCTCCTCCCAGCGGCTTGTGCAATAGACGTAACCGCCAATGCCGGTGCAATCGCCGTCACCATCGGCGAAGTCGGCGTAGAAGAGCAGGTTGTCGGTGATAGTGGCCATGTCAACGGCCCTGCCTTCGCAGGCGGTGATAACCACCAGGTCGTAGTCACCACCAGTGCCGGTGAAGCCTGACAGTAAATCGAAGTCACAAGTCAGGTTCTGGTCGTCGGTGACATTGATGTCGGTGGCATGAGCCTCGGTGGTTCCGTCGTCGAGATAGACATCGGTGACACCGCCGGCGAGCGTGAAGAAGTCACCAGTAATGGCGACATCATCGTAAACGCCGGGGTAGGTCATAAGATCGCTTGGGGTCATGCCGGTGGGAACCGGTGGCGCGCACTCGATGACGTTGGTGGTGTAGATGAAACAGTTGTAGATGCTCTCATCGTACATAGCGTGGCCGGGATCGAGAAGATCCAAGA
>CBDVBS010000456.1:0-3421 GCA_965372275.1 uncultured bacterium
AATGAATTCGCGGCATTGATGATCCTGCCGATCTATCTCAGCCTCAACCTGGCGATCCTTCATAAGAATATATTCCTGCGAGTGCTGTTTGGCCTGCTTATTATCATCCTGCTGCTCGGCGCCGCCTCCACGGTGTCACGCGGATTCCTTTTAGCGATTCTGTTGAGCTTCATATACCGCGTATTCATCGATGTGAACAAGAAACGCGCATTGGCGGCAATACTCATTGTACTCGGGCTCACCGGCCCATTCCTTTTCGTCCGTTATCATAAACGTGCCCAGATCGAGCCGCCGATGTATGTCAAGGAAGTTCCTTCCGGGCGTATGGCGATATGGATCGTCGGTATTGAGATAATTAAGGCCCATCCTATAGCAGGCGCCGGCATGGGGGCATTCCCGAAGGCGTTCGACAATCAATATGAAGAGAACCGGGAAAAAACCGGATGGGTAGGATATGGCCGGGTGGGGCATAACGACTTCATCACGATATTCGCCGAGTATGGAATTATCGGCCTTTTGATATGGTTGGGGCTTATCGTGTATATTTTACGGGAGAGCCACCGGCTCAACTTCTATTACTTAAAAACCGGGGATGAATACCTCTACGCGGTGGCCAACGCGGTCGCATGTGCCCTCCTGGCCCTGTTGCTGTGCCAGGCGTTCCTGGGCCTGTATCTATCTAAGTTCTTCTGGCTCGCGATCGTGTTTATCCCGATCCTTAAGACGATCGCCAAGAAGCAATACGAACGCAAGGATGAACTTACAGCCTGAGGCACCTTCCTATGTCTTCGACTTCCCCTCTTGCCGTGATGCATCTACTCTACTCCCTTGAAATGGGCGGGGCGCAGAAGGTCGTTGCGAACATGGTGAAGCATCACGACAGGAATGCATTCATCCCGGTTGTCGGATCGGTGATCGGGGCCGGTCCGCTCGAAGAGCTGATTCGGCGGGCAGGGGCGGAAGTGGTGTGTTTCGACAAGAAACCCGGCATCGATTTCAGGGTCGCTTCCCGGCTCAGGGATTACATCAGGAAGAACAATATCCGTGTTGTAAACGCCCACAACTTCACGGCATCGCTATGGGGACGTATAGCGTGTGCAGGATTGAAGGATGTAGCATTCGTGGTGACGGAGCACGGCCGTGTCGGTATTCCCCCGAAGAAACTGCGGTTCATCAACAGGATATTAGCCGGTGGAATCGACCGGATTATCGCTGTAAACGAAGAGACATCGGAGTTCGTGAAATCGTTATATCCTTATAATGCCCGTAAAGTAAGGGTTGTGGTCAATGGGGTCGACATCCCGGAATCGCCGGGATGGTCGAAGGAACAACTGCAGGCGGAATTCGGGATTCCATCGGATTCACTGGTTATTGTGAATGTTGCGGCGCATACTCCCGTGAAGGATCACTCTCTCCTTATCAGGGCATTCAATATCCTATCGCGTGAAATTTCTGATGCACGACTTCTTCTCATTGGTGATGGTCCCTTGCGAGGGGATCTGGAGAGGCTCGTTGCCGAATCAGGACTTGGGGATCGCGTGGTTTTTGCCGGAATGCGTATTGATGGTCCCGACATCATCGCCGCATGTGATGTATTCTGCCTTTCATCGCGCGTTGAAGGTACCTCGATAGCGGCTCTGGAAGCCATGGCCCGGTCATGCCCGGTTGTACTGACCGCCGTTGGGGGTAATCCGAATATTGTGATCGACCAGGTTGAGGGGCTGCTTGTCCGGCACGGTGATGAAGAGTTGTTAGCCGGGGCGCTAAAGAGGATATTAATGGACAGGGAATTCGCGAGTAATTTAACCTCGGCTGCCTTAAAGAGAATCGAGACCGATTTCTCCGCCGGGGTTGCGGCAGGCAGCACTGAGGCTGTATACTCCGAAGCCCTGAATTTACAGGGGAAGTAGTTGGACAGGTAGCATTTTGAATCGGGATATCGCTAAAACACTGTATCTTTTCCTTCAGTCGTTACGGCGTGAAGATATTTTGGGCATTCTCACACGGTTGGAGGAGACCCAATGGTATCCCGCGGAACGCTTGCTCAATGAGCAGTGGACCAGTCTGAAAAACCTGTTGGACTATGCATATGAAGATATCCCCTATTATCGGAACCTGTTCCGGGAACGGGGAATCGAGCCGGGGGATATCAAGACCCGCGACGACCTCAAGGCAATTCCAGCGTTAACCAAGGCGGATATTCGGCGGAATTTCAAGGACCTCCAGGCAAGTGAAGGGAGCTTGGTCGAAATGAGCCGCACATCAGGTTCCACCGGTGAACCCCTCATGGTGGTACGTGACCGGATATCCTATGGATACCACAGGGCAAACATGTTCAGACTGCGCCGGTGGTTCAATTCGGATATCGGGAGTTTCGAAGCGACGTTCAGGATCTTCAACTATCCGTTCTTGGAAAGACAGAAAACCCGCATGAAGGATTGCGTGCTTAACCGTATTCGCATCGACGAGAAAGACCTTTCAGACAAGAACATGCGCGGCTTCTATCGCAGACTGGAGAAAGCCAAACCGGATGTTTTCTATGGTTTCCCGTCATTGATGGTTCGATTCGCCAAGTTTATGATCAACAGCGGCATTGAGCCGAACCTGTTTACACTGAAGGCGATTATAGCCACGAGCGAGATGCTGTCCCCCGCGCAGAAGGAAGTTCTTGAGAAGTTCTTCGATGCGCCCGTTGTCAATGAGTATGGCTGTACCGAGACCGGGATCATTGCGATCGAATGTCCCGCCGGGGGATGGCATGTCCCCGTCGAATCCTGCCTCGTGGAAGTTATCCCGGCCGATGATCTCGATGTGGATGAAGGTATTGGCAGGTTGGTTGTAACCGATCTGACGAACAGGGCGATGCCGTTCATTCGCTATGATGTCGGCGATCTCGCCCGTATCGGCGAAGGCACTTGCTCCTGCGGGCGCGGCCTGCCGACAATCGAGGGTGTCGTCGGACGCGTTGGACGAATAATCGATCTTCCCGGCGGGGATACGATTCACTCATTTATATTCTTCAACATATTCAAGAAAGCCGAGACTGTAGCCGAGAAGAGCGTCAGGGAGTTCCAGGTACGTTTTACACGGCCAAACAGGTTCGAGTTCATGATCGTGCCGGATGAGAATTTCAACGATGATGTCCTTGCATATATCAGGAAACGTGTCGATGATGCGCTTGGCGCGGATTGTGTGTCCGAATTCAGAATGATGGATGAGATAATCCCGTCCAGCAACGGCAAATTCGAAAAGTTCATCATCCTCGATGAATAGTCCTGCCCGTATTTAAATACCAAATCTATTTACATAGTATTCTTTCCATCGGGCGGGTAGCGCACTCTTTACCCCAGCGTTGTATAAATCATTCGTTCTTGATGGCACGGTTTGCCCGAGTCTTCGAGGGCTAACCGTGGTCTTTGTT
>CBDVBS010000457.1:0-3417 GCA_965372275.1 uncultured bacterium
GAATAATATCTACCCTCCTCATACGCGAAAGCGGAAAACGCCTCAGGAAACTGGGGCGTTTTTGTATCAGGGCGCGGGCGGGTTATTCGCCTTGCGTGGTTCCGCCATTAAGATACGCTACACGTTTGGCTGCTTCATCGCTTGTATCATGGTCGCTATCAGGATGCCACTTACCATCGGGGTCATAGAAGCCGACCGTGAAGCAACCGCATTCTACACTTTTAAGGTAAACCCACATTACTTATCACCCCCTTCATCTTCATTCTCCTCATCCGGCTTTGCAAATTCATCGGCCTCTTCAACTGTAGCTATCCCGTATGCAGTCCCTTCGACTATTTCATACGGGCAGCCACATTCTAAACAATTAATGCCATAGGTGCAGCAAGGTTCCTCAGTCACCTCGTTGGCTTTGGAGCATTCATTATCAGGGTGTTTCCACGTTACCATCACCATCACCTCCTTGTGCCGTGGCCTCGCGGTACGCAGCAAGGGCGGCACGGGCATTAGTCCAGCATTGCACATTAACCGTTATTTCGGCTGAGTACTTGTCAGGATCGCCATTCAAGATACCGTTGCACTTTTCAAGTCGGCCAATAACAATTTCAACAGCCCCCGCGAGCGATGCGGCGTGGATACCGTAGCTGTTGCGTTCTGAAACGGCCTTGCTACATTCAATGTTCAACCACTCGACCTTGGCCCGTAGCTCCCTTATCACGTCGATCTGGCTGTTGTTCGTGGACTCAAGCTCCTGAGCATAGCAGAATAGTGATGGTACGACTTCACGTACATGTTTCACAGTCGCGGTGACGTAGCTCTCGCCATAGGCTTTCAGGTCAATCTTGTCTGTCATGTGATCCTCCTGATTGTTTACACTTCATCTTTATCGCCACCCTTATCCGCAAACCACCAACCCTTACAATGAGGACATACTATTTTCTTTCGCGGTTCCGGTTCGTCAGGATGTCCCCATCTTTTCCGAGCGGCTTTGCGTGCAATCTCGCTACGTCGTTCAGGTGATAATTTCTTCGCTCTCGCGGGACCACCTTTAAGACCACCTTGACTACCAAGCAAAATCGCCGCGCTCCGGTTTACTTTCTTTTCTATTTCCTCAAATTCTTCTTCTGACAATATTTTACCCTTATTCTTGCTCATCTCATCACCTTCCTATCTTTTCCCAGGATGCCGGGAGAGGAGCAAACCCGGCATCCAGGGGAAAGGCCGCCCACGGGGGGGGGGGCGGCGAGGTGATGACTATGGAGTTTGACCTAAAGGCAGATAGCAAGCGCTGAAACCTTCAGCCCTCAACCTTCTAACATTATCAATCGCAGATTCAAGCGATATAGCCCGCTCGTCGTCGTACCAGCCCGGACTATCACCTATCTGATACCACACCACGTAGCGGATGGCATCCGCATCGTACATTTTCCCGTTCTCATCCTTGCGGATATTCAACCCGCTACCTTTCCTTGTGATCCTTGTGTCTGTTCTGTTTGTCATCTCATCACCTCTGCGTAAACCCGCCGGTTATTTAACTTGTTAAACTTTTCAACTCTCGGCCTACCCACCACTTTATCCAGGCGATCCTGTCGGTTTCCGTGATGTCTGCATAATCTTCTAACTTCGCTGAAGACTTCGCGCTTTCGATAACCAGGTTCGGAATGATATCCTCGAAAGTTGTGTTCACATGCGGCCCGACTTCAAAGTTATTCTCATAATGCGCAGGGCCGGGATGATGCGACACGCGAATTTCAACGTCATCCATGATGATGTACTTCGAGCCGGAGCCGTGCTCTAAAATTAGGCAGCGGCCTTCCTTTTCGATGTTCCTGAAGATAGCCGGGATTCTCGGCAGCTTCCCCGCATATTCGTTTTCATGTATGCTTCTAAATGTCATCCTCATCACCTTGTTTCATCTTTCCTCGCCGGGTCGCTAACGGCCCGTGGAGCAAAGGCCGGGTGGCTGTCCCCGGCTGGTGATGGCTAATCAATGTATCTGCATTCCCATTTGTATGACTGCGTATATCCCGTAGCCGAGGTTCCTAAGTCCTCGGAGACTTCAATCCCCTTAACTCGCGCCCTTAAAACTTCTGCAGCTTCCTTGTGCGGATAGCGGAAAAATTTGCGCTCAACCCATTCGCCCTTTACATTATACTTGTTTGCCTCGAATCGGTATTTCATCTCATCACCTCGTTTTATTCCCCTTCGATAATTGCTTAAAATACGTTCTGTACGAAAAACACGTTCTGATTTTCTTCTTCTTTCCTTGCGAGTAGCCAGTCAGGAACTTCAAGGATTACTCCGTCCGTTGTCGTTTCGTTTACAACGTCGGGGGTTATCGTGATCTGGCTTTTTGGGAACCAGATAGCCGGGGCTTCATTCCCGCTTCTCGGAATTCCCGCTGTCGCTAATACTGCTTTTTCCGTTTCTCTCTTAATGTAACCCTTGATCTTCATTTCTCATCTCCGTTGTTTTTGCTTACACATATAATATAGGGGATATAGTATCTTTTGTCAACTATATTGTAAGTTATTTCTAAAGTATTTTATTTGCGATATTCCCGCTTATCCCTTGACATACTATCTAAAGTATGATATATAAAAGTTACTATGAATAATATCAAAGCGATACGGATAGCGAAAGGAATGACGATGCGGGCTGTTGCAGTGGCAGCGGACATCACAGAGGGGCATCTTGGAAATATTGAGAACGACCGGAACGATTGCTCGACCTCGATCGCCAAAAGGATCGCCGAAGTGCTGGGCGTCACCCTTGACGAGCTATTGAGTGAGCCGAATGACACCGCGATATCGCCGTCACCGACCGCTACGGTATCCGGCAGTGATGACGCGCCTATTAACGAGGGGGAGCACACAGCGGCGGATAAGGGGATATTATAAGGGATGAGCCTAACCATCAACAATAGATACCGAGTACAGCCTATCTATCCCATGTGGGGTCACGATAGAGACGCAAACGGCAGGTTCCTTATGAGGAGGGATTCCCTGGAAATGCCGGGTGATGAGGGGAAGACATCGCCCGGCTCAATGTGTGACCGTAGTATAGCGGTTAGAACACCGTACCGGATACTGAGTCGTAGAGCGGAAGGAGATCCTCGCGTGGGATCCATGGCCAATGGCGGGCTATCCGTTGAGAAGACCCGTAACTCAGGAAACGCGGAGACGCAAGTTCGACTCTTGCCGGTCGTGCAATTCAATACGCCGGGCGGAATATCTCGAAATGAAGAGAGTGCCAACCGCCCGGCTCATGCTCCCGTCGGCGTGGACGGTGACACGCCTCGATGCGTAACGAGGTCAAGTTCGCAAAGCGCGCTGGATGCATATGACCGGAAACTACGATACGGAAGGCGATGCATAAATAGCGAGTACAGTACATATACCGAGCGCGCAACTCGCAGAT
>CBDVBS010000458.1:0-3397 GCA_965372275.1 uncultured bacterium
CGCACAACGCCGGTTGGAGATCTATGAGGAGTCGTTTGATTTAGCGGAATTGCAGCTCGAAGAATCACGCGTGATGATAGAGGTGGGAAAGATCGCGGAGATTGAGCTGATTGCGGCACAGGCGGAAGTGGCATCGCGTAAGGAAGCGCTCATTAATGCCCGCAGCAACCTCGATAAGACCCGGTTCAGGTTGTTACGACTTATCAACCCGCCGGGCATTGCGTTCTATTCACAGGAAATAACAATCGTCGATGAATTAACCGTCCAGGAATATGATGTCGGTGATATTGAGATATACATGGAAACCGCATTGGTATTGCGTCCTGACCTGAACGAGGCGCGCCTGCTTATCGAGCGGAATGAACTTGATCTACTCACAACGAAAAATGGTCTGCTACCCAATATGGAATTGTTTGTAACCTTAGGTATGTCGGGTTATTCAGATTCCTTCGGTGATTCATTCACCAACATCAGCAGCGGCAATAATGATTTCAGGTTCGGGATCAATTACTTCCACACATTTGGTGAGAAAGATTTGGAAGCACGTTACGACCAGTCCGTTATCTCGCAGGAGCAGGCCTATATTGCCCTCGACAATTTGACGTTGTTGGCACAGGAAGACATTGGTATTGCGTGGATCGAAGTTAATCGCGCCACCGAACAGATAACAGCGACAGCGGCATCGAGACTTTTGCAGGAAGAGAAGTTGAGGGCGGAGACTGAAAAATACCGCGTTGGCAAATCGACATCACTGCTCGTCGGACAGGCGCAGCGGGATTATACTTCCAGCCGGATCTCCGAGATTGAAGCAATCGCGAATTACCGTAAGGCGGTTATAGAACTTCTTCGGAATGAAGGCACGCTGCTGGAATGGTATGGTATCTTATTAATGGAAGATGATCTTCTGGCTTCCGATAATGCAGAAGGGGAGTAGAGCTTATTTTTGTACCTCATTATCGTAAGGTATAATTAGTGAAGAACTTATCGAGGTGGCTTATGTCTCTTCAAAGGACGATAAAGGCCGTAATTCGCAAGGGGAACGAATCAGGTTATGTAGCCGAATGTCTTGAGATCGCCGTGGTGACCCAGGGTGCAACGCTTGATGAAATCACGGAGAACCTTATCGAAGCGGTTAACCTGTATTTAGAGGGTGAGAACCTGGAAGAGTTAGGTTTAGCACCGAACCCGGTGCTGCTTGTTACTCTTGAACTGGAGACGGCAGTTGCCTAAACTAAAAAAACTCTCGGGCAAAGAGCTTCTCAGTATTTTTTCCAAATTTGGATTTGAGGTTTATTCACGGAAAGGCAGCCATATTAAGATCCGTCGGGTTGGTGAGAAGGGTGAGAAACAGACGCTTGCAATTCCGAATCACAAAGTATTAGATACCGGGACTTGTTTTGCCGTTTACCGTCAAGCGAAGGAATATATTCCAGAATCTGAATTGTATCCACATTTCTATACCGGTTAGAAATCGTTATGCGTACTTTTACTAAAAAGCAGCAAGATGGTACTCAGTGACTGAGAATAAGAAAAAACACACATCATTCAAACTCCAGGGCAATGTTGCATGGTGGAAAGCAGCCATACTCGCGGCTATCGTTTTCGGCGCGGTATGGTATGGCACTGTACAAGTAAATCACCAGGTCGCGCTCAATAAAATACCGAGGATCGATCAGTTCGATGAATACGGCCTACTCAGGCAGGAGGATGGTTTCAGTTGCGCGCCGTCCGCGATGGCGATGTATTTTCGTGATGAAGGAGTCAAAGCATCACGCCTCGAGATTGCAAGAATTTCGGGAACCGCGGCCACGTCGGGTACGACGGAAAAGGGGATGCGTAAAGCCGCTAAGCATTTCGGTTATGAATTGTCTGTGAAGGAAATGGACTTCGATGAAATCCGCGAATATGGCAAACCGGTTATTCTTGGAGAGATGCATTTAGATATACCGCACGTATCATATATACGGCAATATGAAAATGAAAACATCGATCTACTTGAGATACTCGATCCACTCGACGGACGTATGGTTACGACCAAAGGCGGATTCTATGAATACTATGGGGAGCCCGGATCGAAGAAGAAATGTTACTTTTTCACGAAGATGGGTGATGATTGAATAGAAAATTGGGATAGTCACATATTTTTTAAAGCGATAATTAATTATGGAGAAGTACATGAAGAATAGGTGACTGTCCCTATTTTTCCATCCATTCCTCGGCGGCTTGCAGCGCATCTTCCGGTACTGAGTGAGCACCATCGAATTCGTAGAATGTTACATCGTAGTTCATGTCGATGAGATAATCCCTCGCGACTGTACCGGATTCAAAATCCACCATGCGGTCTTCGTTTCCGTGGGCAATGAACACCCTAAGCTCATTTGCCGCCCGGATGTCTTCATCATCCAACCAGTCGATATCGAGCCATCCGCCGAAGCATATCAGGCCGTCGAAGAGTTCGTGATGCTTGATGCCTGCCATATAGGTGAATCCGCATCCCTGCGAGAAGCCCATGAGATAAGTCTCGCTCACGTTGTATTTCATTGCCAACCCCTTGACCACACTGACGATGTACCTTTCGGTCATGCGTGTTGCATGATCGGTCATAAATTTCTGTTCCGGTATCCGTTTGCTCCAACTGTATCCCACACCGCTTCCCACCGAGAACGGGTAGGGTGCCTGGGGGGATGCATAGATGAAATCACGCCCGGCGAATTTCTCCCATAAGGTTATGAACCGATCGTGGTTGCTACCGTACCCATGCAGGCCGATGATAAGCGGGTAGCTCAGGGTGGGATCGTAATTTTCCGGAAGATGAATACGGCATTCGAAATAGGCGGGCGCGTCGAAGAAGAGGAGATCGCCCATGGCTTCACCCTTTTCCTTGGCAACCGTGGCAAGATTTTCAACCGCCTCATCGAAGATGGCTTCACCCCTGACATTGTCGAAATCGGGGTCCCAATTGATGTGATCGACATTTTCGAAACCCGCGTAATATGCCTTCTCAACAAATATCGCGGCGAGTTCGGTTTCCCCAAGTAAACCATAGCAGCAAGCGAGGTTATAAATTGAACCACCATCTCCGGGATTGTATTTAGCAACCGCAAGATAATATTGCGCGGCTTCTTCCCATTCACCGGTATTGTATGCTTCCCTTGCAGCTTTCATAAACTCATCCGTGTCGGCACTCAAGAAATCACCAATGGATTCGTCGTAGATATCGATCGATTCGGGGTCAGACCAGTCGATATCCTCGGCGGAGGATGGCAGGCTCAGAAGCAGACTGGTTAAGAGAAGAATGATAATACATCTTTGAATAGAAAACATCGTGCAGCTCCTTTCAAATTCATTGTGTGGAATAGGATTATCCCAAAGGGTGGACGCTTTGTAAAACGTGCAG
>CBDVBS010000459.1:0-3396 GCA_965372275.1 uncultured bacterium
GAGGATATATGTGCCGAACGCAACTATTGTGCTGAGGGTGATTTCGATGAGGTGGTCGTCGATCTGTTTTGTAAACCAGCTTGCCACGAATCCCGATGCTACCCCGAGAAGAAGTCCTCCGACGACCATCATACCGAATTGTGCAATCGCCGAGGTCCATACCAGTGGTTCAGCTCCCGGCTGCACGAGTTTCAGGATGATGGTGAAGCACACGACGGCCACACCATCGTTAAAGAGGCTCTCGCCTTCGAGTATGGTGGCAAGTCTTCTCGGTGCGCGAAGGTGTTTGAATATACCGAGCACGCTCACCGGGTCGGTGGCGCTTATGAGTGAACCGAACAGCAGGGCCAATATGAGCGCGAATTCGGGATGGATTATGATTTCCCCTCCGGCGACGAGAAGCCCGGTGGCCAGTGTGCCGAATATCACCCCGATGAGGGCATAGACAATAATGGGCACTATATTTGACTTCAGATGTTCGAGGTTGAGATTGATCGCGCCCTCGAACAACAGCGGCGGCAGGAACAGGAAGAATACGAGGTCGTGGCTCATGCTGAAACCCTTGAGCAGCGGGAAGTAACCGACGAGGAGTCCTGACATAACAAGGATGAGCGTGTAGGGGAGTTTTAAATAATTGGCGATGACCGTGACGATGAATACGATGATGAGTATAACGACGAATGTCTCGACCGCGGGTTCAAGTTCGATGGTTCCGACCTCGGCATCCTCGACAAATACGGGTTGTTCATCGGTATCGATGACTTCAGTCGGCAGTCCGGATTCGATGCCGGGTATCGGGTTGGCTTCGCCGGATGTTGTTTCCGTTGGCTGGGCTGATGTGACCCTTATGAGTATGAGCAGGGCGGAGAGTATGAGTATGATTCGGAGCCATCGGATCTTCACCTCAGGCATTTATCATGGCCTCCGCTTCATCGCCACGGAAGACGGTCTTCACATCTTCGGTTTCGGTTTTTGGAAATTGAAGGATCAGCAGATCGAGCAGGCTCGATGGGTGCCATTGCATATCCATCGATTTGATACTTTCGGGGAAGCCCGCCTTGAATTCATCGAGTGTATATGAAGTCTCCTTCATCTTGCCGCAGTTACCCTCGCAGAGGCTGAACAACCGTTTGAAGTAATTGTCCTTGTAGAGAATCATTACGACCTTGCCGCTCTTAAGGCATGGCATGCCGATGTCGGGGATTGCCGGGGGGATATACCCGTCCGGGCCGTAGAGACGGTATCCGGAGATAACGAGGTCGAACGAGTTTTTCCTTATTCCGGCCAGGTCGGGCCCGTTTACGAGGAAGAAGGCGAGCCGTGACGGGTTGATGAGTTCGCGTTCGTTGATTCGCAGCAGTTCGTGGGGCTCTTCGGACGCGATGAAGAGTTGCATGCCCTTATCGCAGAAATGGTCTATGATCGCGGTCGTTGCACCGCCGAGATACAGCACCGAGTCAACCGATTCGAGATCGATGTTCTCGGCGATGAAGGCTGCTTCCCGTTTGTCCGCTATCCCGGCGAAGGGACCACGGCGGCGGTATTCGACGATTTTCGATTCACCGAAACGGAATTCGGCAACGAGCTTGTCAAAAGCATGGTCGGTGCCTTTGGGGAAGAATGTCGAGAGAACGGGTATGCCTTCGTAAAGTGTGTAGAACCCGCCGCATACCGGGCAGGTGAGAAAACCGCGCTGGAGGTCCAGGGAGATGCAGGTCTGGCAATCAGGAGTGAGCGTGTCGGGCAGGTCTTCCAGCCTGCCCTGGATCAGTCCGCAGTAATAGCGGCAGAAAGGTGTTTCCACCTTGATATCGTGTTCGAACAGCTTGGCGACGTGACCCGCACGCAGTTGCAGGAACTCGTCGGGATGATCGGGACATGTCAGGTATTCCAGAAGTCTGAGTCTCATTATAACGGATTGGTATAAATGGTAACGGATGGGTGAATTTAGTCAATAGGTAGGGGGAGGTAAGAGGGAATTCAATCAGCCACAATTATTCACCATTGGATAGCATGCTTTTGAGTTTTTTTAATTTCTTAGTCAAAGCCGGTTTATCTATTTCATGTTCCCATATTCGCATCACTTTCCAGCCAGATTTCCTTAGATCCCTATTTACAATTTTATCTCTATGCATGTTGCGCTCAATTTTAGCAATCCAATACTCCTTACGAGTGTTAGGAATTCGGCAACATCGAGGGCAACCGTGCCAGAAACAACCATCGATAAAAATTGCTATCTTGTGCTTAGGATATACAAAATCTGGCTTCCCTCGAATCTGGGAATTCCGCCGCCATCCCTTTAATCCCTCTCTCCTAAGAATGGCGGCAATCTTCAACTCAGTTGATTTGTTCCCGCTACCCTTAACTTGTGCCATTATCCATGATCTTTTTTTCGAGGACACATTATCCACGGTTTTATAGAATTTCAACCCATGTTTTATCAAATCCTATACTGTCAAGTAAGTCGGATTTACTAAGGAGAGGAGGCTTTTTCACTTTCAGGGCAAGTCGATCTTCCGGCACCTTTTCAATTATTGTAAACTGAGAACCATGAGGTTGCCATGTAAAAATGTGGTTTTCTCCTGATTCATCAAAACCCTCAAGATTATTGTTCTTATTCCACGTCCATTTAAACAGTTCAGGCCGATATAAAATAGTATCGAACTCAAAAACGGCAAGTTCAAGTAAATCGTCAGATTTTATAAGGACCACAGTTCTGACGTGCTTATAGTTGCGTCTGATTGCGGTAACTCTTTCATTCCATATCGTGAGCACCTTGCAACCAAGCTCATTGGGGTCACATTCTGTTATCGCACTATCTCCATATGAATATACAGGCGAGTTTCTGCCAGATATGAGTCTCACCTTATTCTGCTTTGCTGGCTTTTTTGCTTTGACTGATTTAGCACCCCACGCAGTTTGCTCCAAAACAATATCATCCAAGCCCACATTAGAAGGTTTCCAATTTGCTCCCACCAGCAAAGCGAAGATTTTTTCCCAATCTGATCCTTCAAGGCGAGCCTCTCCTCTTGACGCGAGATGATAGACGACTTCACGACCAAGATTCAAAGCGAAGTCCTTTGGGAAATTATTAAGAGGGTAGGGGGGCTTATATTTTTGCACATTCCGAAGTTTTGGTTCTTTCATAATATTTTAGGCTTTTTCCTTTTTCATTGTTAAATATAGAAAGCTGCGGCCAGTAGGACGAAAGAACCCCTTTAATAACTTCTGCTGCAACAGGTATAGGTAAAGAGTTACCAGCTTGTTTTCTGGATTGAGAATAATTACATGCTATTTTAAAACTATCAGGGAATCCTTGAAGTCTAAGCATTTCTCTTGGCGTAAGTCGACGTTCACCGTTAACCAGCAGGTAGTTGTAGGATGCTCCTGCCCTTA
>CBDVBS010000460.1:0-3361 GCA_965372275.1 uncultured bacterium
GCCGAAGACGGCCGTGGGCGTGGCACCCGGATGGAGTAGCGGTGGCACCCGGATGGTGATGCGCGCATTCGGCAAAACACCGCTATCAGCAGTATCCGAGCCACGACCGTCAGGGAGTGGACACTCTGAGCACGGGCAAGCAATCCACCCTGATGTGAATCCAACCATCATCCGGCGAGCTTGCCCGTGGCACACGGATGCGTGTACATAGTAAGACACGCCCAATGCCGAAGACGGCCGTGGGCGTGGCACCCGGATGGAGTAGCGGTGGCACCCGGATGATGTAAACGCGCTAAACAGGCTATGAAGAGGCTTAAAATGTGCCATCAGGGACGAGGTTTTTTCAGCACCAGCAGAACGAAAAACGCGAGTCCGGCAATGGTTGAAAGCCAACCCCACGCCATATATGAGGGGCGATATACGAATTCAACGGTATGCTTCCCCCTCGGAACATAAGCGGCACGGAACAGCAGGTTCGCCGACATGCATTTCGTTTTCATCCCATCAATACGAACTTCCCAGCCCGGTGCATATGCATCGTTCAAAACCATGATGCATGGCGCCACGGCGTTGACTTCGAATTTAACCCGGGTAGATGTTTCATCGAGAAAGGCAATTGTCCCGGCCTCTGATCCTGATGGCTGTATTCTTTGAATCACGGCAAGCTCATCATAGGAAAGTTTCTCGTCATCTATGAATACTTCACCTGCATCGAGCCATCCATCATGCATTATATCTATTTTGACCCGTTCGGTGTTTTGGCGTACATATACGTCACGCGAAAGATAATATGGCACTCCCGGTTCTTTGAGCCTGTGAAGGTATATATCTCCGAATTGCACGACATTGGTCGGTACCGGGAGTTGATCCATATCGCTGATGATGCATCCCACCGCTAACGACCGGAAGATATCCCGCGTTACAACATCCGGGTCGGTAAATGATATATGCGTTCTGAGACTCTTGAAACTGTATTCCTGCACGAGATTTATATAGTCAACCGTACGCTTCGTAACCAGGCTGTCGTAACCCGAGATATCCCTGATGCGGTAGATGGTTGTCAGGTTAGCGAGGAATGGGACTTTGTTTCGTTTGTCGAAATTGAGATAGTATTCTTTCGATGTGACCCTTGCGACGCGATGGTTGGCCCCGGTGAATTTTTCCATGGTTGCGATGAACTCAGTCGGTGGAGGTGTGAATGTGGGGACATTCGAAGTGTAGGGAAGGGCAAGCATACGCGATGGGACTCCCCCCAGGATTATCGCGATAAGTAAAATCGTGATGAAATAATGTAGTCGAATTTTCAGGCCGAAGAGCAGTGTGAATACGACCAGCACTATAAGTCCGAGGGATGCGGCGTACTGAATCCCCGTTGCCTCAATGATCCCGGGATCCAGCGGGAACAGGCGGGATGCGGTTCGCGCTTCGATGGTGAGCGCCACGGCCACGAATGCCATCAACATGATTGCGAACACAACAAGCAATCCTTTGAACGGTGCCCTCAACCTCGCGGCGCTGTGCTCGAACAGTCCCTGGATGCCATATCCCGCGCATACCAGGCAGGTCAGGTGCCAAAGTTCCCGCGGCTGGTATTCACGGATTTTCCAGAGGGGAAGGACTTTCATCAGGAACATATATAGCGAATCAACGAAGCTGATGAGCAGGAAAATGATGAAAAGGTAGAACCAGTGGCGTTTTCCACGCGGCAGGAGGAACAATCCCACGACCGCAAAGAGCAATATCGGTGCCCCGATGAAATCCTTGTTTGAATAAGTGCGTAATTGCGCCACGGGTGTTACGAATCTTCCCCTGGCGAGAATCGCCTGCTCGGTGGGTGACGTGTCCGGCCGGACTTCCGGGTCCATAGCTCCTTCCGGCGGTGCTGGATTGTGGAAAGCGACGGAATGCGCAAACTTGACGGATCTGTAGGTATCAAGTGCATATATTGCGGTTGGGATGTTCTGCACCCCTGAAATAGTCCCGCCTAAAACAACGATTCCGAGGAATGAAATGAATATGTTACGGAGTTTCCTTCCGGGCGCGGATACTTCACGGATGATTATGTAGATGCCAAGGAAGTAGGTGAACTGAACCGCGATTATGGGAAATGCCGCCATCGCCATCACACCGTAAATCAACCCGGCCCAAGCAATATTACGCCTGTCGCGGGTTTGGCGGTAGGTCTCATAGAACGCCAATATCGCCGGTGTCCATACAACGGCTGATGCCCAGGGACTCCAGAGCACGAAGCATATCCCGGTGAATTGCGCGGCTGCAGCGGTTATGAACGCCGGCCAGGGATCGATGTTGAGAATGCGGAGGAAGAAGTAAAGCGCGATACCGAAGATGATAAGGTGGAGCACCGCAAGACATCCGGCTATTGCATCTTCGTCGAATAGAAGCAGTGACAACGTAAACGGCGGATAGAATACCGGGCACAGGTGGTTTGCATACAGGGGAGTACCGGTGAACGAATAGGGGTTCCACAACGGTACGTGCCCCGACAGGACTTCTGAACGTGCGAATTCGAACCACGGACGGTATTCGAGAACGATGTCGTAATTTATCGAATTAACCTGGTCGGTCTCGTATGAATTTGCCCATGGGTATTGGCTTTTCCATGAATCGGTACCGAAATCACGACCGAGGATCGTGAAGTCTGACATCGCGATGATTGCGGTGACAACCAGGCCGATGATAAAGAGCGCCTCAGCCTTAGCACGTATTCCCGTTTTTTTTTCGCCGTCGTTCAATAGAGTTCCGTCACTTCGTCGCGTGTTACGAGAAATACCGTTTGAAATGAATCCTTCCCGAACAGGCGGAAACTGAAATCAAACCTGCCGTTAGTTTCATAATCGAACGGTCCCTCCCCGAAAAATAATTCACTCAGCTCATCAACGTCTACATCACCGCCGTTAATCTCCCAGAATTCATCGGTCAATTTCTCGGGAAGAAAACCGTGATTCGTGGAATATGTGAGTAGAATTGAGCGATATGCTTCCGCCGCCGATTCACTATCCGAGGTAAGGAAACTCTCGGTATCCCATCCGTAATCGAGGGATGCTTCATAGATTACACCATCGGTCGCTAATATATAAAGCGATTCCCCGTGGGACGCTATTTCATCCACGGTGGTAGTTTCGAAATGCTTCCCCAGATCGGCCTGGGCTATGACGTGGTCGTCCTCAACTTTGAGCAGGTACCGGTTCCGCCAGAGCATGATCGGATGATCGTCCGCGATTCCCGCCAGTCCGGCATTTATAAGGCTGAATTTGCGCAGGTCTTCGATGAACTTGCCGTTCTTGTCGAATTTGCGCATGTACGGTTCATCAGGATCGGGCGGCCGGAGGTTATCGCATTG
>CBDVBS010000461.1:0-3351 GCA_965372275.1 uncultured bacterium
AGCGCATTGAATTGTTCCGGATTGGGGGACGGCAATCCCGCCGTAACACCGGTGGAGCCTATCGCCCAGGTTGGGGAAGCCCAATCGTTCGGAACGCAGGCAGTTTTTGGGGTCTGGCAGGTAATTATCAATAAGGATACGGGTGAGGTTGATATCGTTCAGCAAAGGTCGGAGGATATGCTGCTCAATGTACTGAGCTTTATGGAACCTCCGCCATTGTCGGCATTAAGCATCCAATGGGACACATTAGTACTTACTCCGGAAGAGAACTACCTTGAAGTTGTCGTTGATTTCACTCATCCTTTCGCTGAACCCGATAATGTATTCGTAGGGTTTGATGTACGGGGTGTCGTCTTCGGGCCGGAAGTGCCGAACGCAGACGGTTACACCCCGGCGTTATCACCGCAGTACTTCTCAGGATTTCCGTTCGGTTATACGGACGGATTGCTTGGAGCACCTAAATCATATGCCGGTTATTACGGCGACCTGTGGCCATATAAGTATTTCGCCATAGGCATCGACCCTTATGAAACGCTCCGGGATTACTACTCGGTTGCCGGACATTTTGATGACCGCGGCCAGTTCCCGGAAGGTGAAACCATCAGCCGTTTCTACGAGCTGGACTTCGGCCCCTACCCCGGGAGCTTCCTTGTCTTCAATTATGCTGTGTTGGCATCATATGACTGGCCCGTCGGCGTCCCGCCTTTCGAGCTCCAGGATTTCAACATGTCGACGTGCAACGCACCTGAGCCATTTAATATTTCAGCAACGGTCATTGACAATAACCTGTTCTACGGTGGAGGCTTTGGCGGGGGTTACGTAACCCTCGACGTAGAGGTCTTTGACTGGCAAGGGTCGGAGAGCACCGAAGTTATCCTGTCCTCGTGGGACGGTTCAATCATTCAGGAAGTTACACCCACGTCGTACGATCCGGGAGGAACCCCCTATAGCACGATCTTCCATTTCGTCGATGTACCCGGCACCCCGATCGAGCCGGGGGATTTGGACTTGATGATTAAAGCAACGGACCCAAGTGTGACTTACGGACAGGCCTGGCTGTTCGGGTTCCTGCCGCCAAGCAATAAATTCTACGATGAGCCGGTCTATAACATCTTCAACATCACCGGGGGAACAGTTGAGGTAGCCGCGAACGAACCCCCCAACTGGACGCCGGAGATTCATTTAGACCCAGCTTATGGAACTTTCGCCCGGAACCACGATCAATATGACGACACCTACAGCACTTATGATACAATAACCCGCTTCAATTATACCGGTGGTGAACCCTGGGATCCGGAAGGGGGAAGCTGGACCAAGTACTTCTACGTAAGCACCTCCGAGGCCGCACCTCAAGGATCACCTGTCGGGTGGACGGAATTCTCTACCGTCGGATTCTTCGATGTAGGCTGGTCCTTTTACACAACCATCGCTCCATCACGTGTTTACATCTGGGTAAGGGCTGACGATGAGCACGGCGCATACTCGCCCCCGGTGAGGTGGGAAGCTGAGGGTGGCGAGATTGAACTCTGCTTTGATATCAAAAGCTTTGACAACAACTTCCCATCATTCTGGGATGAGGGGGGCTACTGGGCCTCTATCGGGCAATATATCTTCATCTATGTGCCAGCCACCGGATCAGCGGATTCGTGGGCTTATAGCAATGCTGGATGGATAATGGGAGATGTCTCAACGACCTCGGCTGTCAAGGTTGAGTTTTCCCGCAGCCCCAACCCCTGGAATCTCTCCGCCAATGAATTGAGTCTAAGGGTATCCAACGACGGCGAATTGAACGCGGTACATTCCGTACAGACCTGGACCGGTTCCCACGGGACGGGCGCGCCCGTCGTTGTGACACTGCCGGATACAATCGGGGGAACCAATACCGTGGGGTCAACACGGGCATTCAGTTTCTATTTGGATGACCTGTCCATCAGTAGTGGTTTCGCATATATTGACTACGTGGGCATCTACGCGCATCCGCTGTAAAAACCGTTTGGAAGTAACAACAATCATTCCCCGGCATTGCCGGGGATTTTTTGCTATCCTTGCAATTGAAAATAATGGAGAAAACAAGGATGTCCAACGAGAATATGATCGCCTGTTGCGGGTTGGATTGCAGTGTATGCGATGTACGCTTAGCGCCGGGCAATCCGGAGCAGGCGAAACATATTTCCGACTGGATCAACGAGAATTTCGAGACGAAGTGTAAGCCCGAAGATATCGCGTGCACCTGGTGCCGTGGCGAACGCGAGGGGCATTGGAGCGCGGATTGCTGGATACTCAGGTGCTGCGTCGATGATAAGGGCTTGGAATATTGCAGCGACTGCGATGAGTTCCCCTGCGATAAACTCGTGGAATGGTCGAAGCAGAGCGAGAAGTACGGGAAGGCGTTTGAGCGGTTGGAGGGGATACATCGCAATGATTAAGAAAAGTGTCGGCATATGCCTTCTATTTATAATGCTCGCTTCCGGCTGTGCTGAAGTTGAGGATGAGAAAAAGGACGACATCATCACCAATGCCATCGAACGTCTCGCGTATGCAGATGAGCAGATCCGTATGGATGCATCATCGGAGCTACTGAAACTGTCGCAGGAATCGAATGCCGTGCTGCCTGCGCTTGAGAAGGCGCTACATCATGAGGATGCGTTGATAAGAGCCGGAGCGGCAAACACAATCGGCAGGATCAATCCTGACCTGGATGTTATCGAATTATCCTTAGCTGCACTGCTCGATGACAAGGAAATCGAGGTACGCATATCCGCCGCCCGTGCACTCGGAGTGATGAGTGACGATGCGCGGGAAGTCCTGCCGGTAATTCTCGAAGGGATGCGGCATTTCGAGCCACGTATCCGTCTGAAGGCGGTTCATGCGCTCGTACGCTTCGGCCCGGATATGTGCATTGACATCCCCGAAGTCATCCCCGAGCTGATCGATATGTTCGAGGATACCGATACGCTTGTCGCAAAAGGTGCAGGCTCGGCAGTCTGGCAATTCGGTGACAAGGCGCTGCCGTATCTTATCGAGGCCGTGCAGGACGATAGTCCCGCCACACGCAACGGAGCGGTGTTCGCGCTCAAATTCATGGGTGAGCAGGCCGAGGATGCCATACCGATACTTTTAGAAGCAGCCGTGGATGCCGCACCGGAGTTCCAATTCGATATCGCCATAACTATTTCATACATCAATCCGAGTGACGCCGAAACTCTTGTGCCATCCCTTATATACGGGCTTGAAACCGGCAGTGCCGGGAATGATCGGAACAAAATTCACAATGCTGCAAGGGCTCTCGCTGCTATAGGCCCACCCGCCGGGGAAGCGGTGCCGGTGTTATTGGCGACCATCGAGAAGGTG
>CBDVBS010000462.1:0-3345 GCA_965372275.1 uncultured bacterium
CAGGTATACAGTTGAGGAATTCTATTGGACTCTCGACTGGGAATCGATCTCACCTATATTTGTTTTCAACGGAAGCCCCGGAGTACCGCTTCTCAAGCTCGATTTCGAAACGAACCTGGGTATTTCGATCGATGACATACGCGCGTATGTCACCGGCACCACGCCGCTCAATCTCGTCAACAACCTCCGAATTTACGAGGACACTAACGGCTCCGGTAACTGGGAAGAGATGCTGGACGCCCTTGTGGGTACCGCCCTTACAGCGGACTTCGGGATCAATCAGCATATATTCCAGGGAGCACTCGGTATCTGCACATCCAACGATCCACTGACCATGTTCCTCGTAGCCGATATCGGTCCGAACAACTTGGGCTATAACGTGATGTTCGGCGCGGGACTCAAATCTTACAAGGACATCTCCATCGACGAAAACGCAGTCCTGAAGGATGATCCGTTCCCGATATTCAGTGACCTCATCACCTTCGGTGAAGATCACGATCCGCCGGTGTGGGATACCACCGTGGGCATTCAGGATACCTATGGTGGATATAAATCGGCCGTCATCTACTGGAACAACGCGACCGACCTGCTCAGCGAGCCGACGGGATATAACGTTTACATGGACGAAAACGACCCGCCGGATATCGCTACTGCACTGAAGATGGAGAATGTAGCGTACTACAACGGCTCTGAATATGACCATTTCTATTCAATCCCCAATCTGATCAATGATCAGACTTACTTCTTCTTAGTACGTGCGGAAGATGCATCCGGCAACGAGGATGACAACCTTATCTGGATGGACGCGACGCCTTCGGGCACATCCGACCCTGAAAACCCGAATGTGATCGGTGAGTTGGATCTCAGCGGTTCAGCGCAGGAAGTCTGGGTGCATGACAAGATCGCATATGTCGCCTGCGAGAACGGCGGGCTGGCCATCGTTGACTGCCATGTTCCAACGGCGCCGGTGCTGGTCGATATATATCCGGGCAACAACTGCCGTGCGGTGCAGTATTACACGCCACAGGATTATGTTTACGTCATTAACTCCGATGGTTTGGTTATACTCGATCCCGACGCCTCCGGAGGACCGGCGGTAATCGGTTCATACGGAGTTTACTGGGCAAGAGAGGTTTATGTCGATAACGATATATGCTGCGTCGCGTACACTGACACGATCGTCCTCCTGGATGTCTCCGATCCGACCCTTCCTGAATACCTGGGTGAATATGACATTGGAGGCGGATGGGGACAGAGGATTTACGGCTTAGCATTGAAAGACGACTACGCGTTTGTCCCGACCCGTTACACCGGACTTCACATCTTTGATATTTCCGACCCCACTGATCCTATCGAGGTGAAACACCTCACGTTCTCGGACGACCTTTTCGAGATGGATCTCTGGGGTGATTACGCGTTCATTTCGGACCGCGTGGATTCATTACTCCACATTGTGGACATCAGCGATCCGCCCAATGCATTTTTCGCGGGCGGTATAGATGTCAGCAGCGGCCGCGGACGAGGGGTTGCGGCGCGAGACTCGCAATATGTCTATTTCGGATTAGATGATAACGATATCCACTCCGTTCGATGGGATGACCTCGGCAGCATGGAAGTCAAAGGAACCGTCATGACCGATGGCCCATTCGGCCTGTTCTATGACGGCGAATTTCTCTACTCGGCGGAGGAAGGCGCCGGTTTGAAGGTTCTCCTTTAGGCGCACACAGAAATTTGATTTGCATGGCAGGCTTCCAAGCCTGCCTTTTTTATTACAGCTATCAGACATATAATTGCCATCACTGAAAACAAACGGGAGATTTAATATGGACGTATCAGAATATATCCTTAGCTTTGTAGAACCCGACAGCAAACAGTTAGCTGCAATCGATGAGCAATACGAGACACTGGACGACCTTGTTCCGTCTATCGGCCCCGAAGTGGGAAAGATCCTCGGCCTTATCCTCAGGACAATGAATGCCAAACGAATCATGGAATTCGGAACTTGCATCGGTTATTCAACCATATGGTTAGCGGAAGCAATGCGCGCAACCGGGGGTAAACTAACGGCGATTGAGCTTGACGAACGGTTCTACAGTATGGCAAAGAAGAATATCGAAGAGGCCGGGCTGAGTGAATTCGTCGAGCTTATTCACGGCGATGCGGGCAAGATCGTAAACGAAATTGAAGGTCCGTTCGATTTCATCCTCCAGGATTCGAAAAAAACACTCTATCCTGAAATGCTCGACAGAAGCATCGAACTTCTGCGGGTGAACGGAATTCTCGCGGCCGATGACGGGCTCTTCCTGCCGAAGGGTTTCGAAAAGGAAAACGCCGAGCCGGTGCATCAGTACAACGAAATGGTCCTCTCAGACCTGCGGCTTTATAGCACGATCCTGCCTATCGGTGATGGTCTGACATTGAGCGTGAAGTTGAAGGATTGATAAACCCGGTAAATCCCGGTGGTAAATCCCGGTAGCTGCTACCGGTGTCTTCTTACTCACTACCTATACCTCCGGGTGGCACGGTCTGTCCGAGTCTTCGAGGACTGACCGTGGTCTTACAGAGTGTTCACTCCCTTACGGTCGTGGTTCGGATAGCGGGTAGCACACCCTTCAGGGTGTGATACCTTTTAAATCAGGTAAGACACACCTTGAAAGGTGTGCTACCCAATAGTAAAGAATACTTGTTTAGTAGGATTGGTCTTACAGAGTGTCCACTCCCTTACGGTCGTGGTTCGGATAGCCACCCATCCAAGTAACCTGCGGGTCATTCCTTCCTAATAATTTCAACCAGCTCGAAAATAAGCAGGTCATAGCCCGACGGGTTCATTCCCGGACCATAAGCTCCAATAACATACGCAAGGTTATCGACTACCGCCATATCGAGCATCATGGAGTATTCCTTCTCCGTCAATGCCGCGAGTTCGCAGGTGGCAAGCCGGTTGTACATAAAATCGTACGTATCAACCCTGCCCGAAGCATACTGTATGAGATGAATTCCCTCTACGGTTATGGCACCGGCGAAGAATTCGCGCCGCTGCACATATTCAACCCCACGGTACCCGCCTTTGAACGGGAACCTAAGGAAATAGACGCTCTTATCCACAGCCCGGCGTATTACATAGGCTTCCATCGCCCCGTAATCCGCCACCATCCTCTCAACCGACTCCCGTGCCGGGAATCCTGTCGGAGCACGCTCCACCTCGTTGGCTACGAAATCATAGATGGCGAACGGTCCTTTCGGGTCGGTTTCCATGAGCACGCGACCGTCGCCGAGATATACGAGTATCCCGAAGTCCTGCACATCCTCCATGATTTCATCTGGCAGGTCCTGGGCCCTTATCCG
>CBDVBS010000463.1:0-3323 GCA_965372275.1 uncultured bacterium
CGCACGGAATGGCACGGCGTTTACGTCGAGAGGGAAGATCAACCTGATGAATGCCGAACACAAAACTTCCGGCAAGCCCCTGGATGATAAATGCCAATGCCCTGTCTGCAAAAAATATCCAGTCGGGTATATCGCCCACCTGGTTCGGCTGAAGGAGATCACCGGGCTGAAGCTTCTCACATTGCACAACCTGACTTTCTACAAGAAACTGGTTGATGACGCGCGCGATGCTATAATCGCCGGTCATTGGAAGGAGCATTTCCGCGAGCATTATGAAGCGCTTCAGAATTCGGGGAAGGACGGGAGGGAAGATTGTCGAAGTGACGAATAGACTCGAAATATCAGTCACTCCCGAGGGCGTTATCATCACGGTAAGCGTTAAACCGAAGGCCAAACGTGAAGGTGTGCAGGGAATTCATGACGGGATGATCAAACTCGGGGTCACCGCCGCGCCTGAGAAAGGGAAGGCAAACGCGGCGGTGGTGTCGATACTTGCGAAGCTGTTCGGTCTGCCGAAAAATAGGATTGAACTGAAAACCGGCGCTGCATCGAGGAAGAAGGCGTTCCTGGTTCGCGATGTCACAGCAGGTGAAATCACCGACGCGCTTGGAAAGGCCGGCATAAACATGGCGGAGTGATCATGCCCTTACAGCTCAGAATAATCGGTGGTGCATGCAAGGGGATGAAACTGAATTCCCCGCCGGTCGGGATTACGCGTCCGCTCAGGGGTATAGTCAAGAAATCACTCTTTGATATTCTTGCCGACAGGATCGATGGGGCGGTCTGTCTTGACCTTTTTTCCGGCTCCGGCTCTATCGGGCTTGAAGCCATCAGCAGGGGGGCCGGTTGTTGCGTATTCATCGAATCCCACCGAGGGGTTCTGCGAGTCCTTCAGAAAAACGTGGACAAAATATGCCATGGCGTGGATAATGACACCGTCAACGTGAGGATCATCAAGGCTGATGTCGAGGCTGTTCTCGGGGGTGGAGCTATTCCCGAAGCCCCCTTTGATATCGTATTCCTCGACCCGCCGTACGCCGCTCGGGAGTCGGCAATACACTGCCTCGAACTCCTGGCCGGGATTCCCGGCTGGGTGCATTCGGAAAGCGTGGTGATCTACCAGTTCAAGGGGGATCTGAATATTGAAGATAAACGATGGAGGACGATCGACAGCCGCAAATTCGGTGGAGGACGTCTTGTCTTTCTGAGTGCGGCGGCGGTTGAATAATGAAATGGTGAAAGCGTTCTATCCGGGAACATTCGACCCAATAACCAACGGGCATATCGATATCATCGAGAGGGCGCGGCAGTGCTTCGATAAGGTGCTTGTCGGCGTCAGCCATGGTGACGGCAAAGTCCCGTTATTCTCGCATAAGGAACGTATTGATCTTGCTAAAAAGGTACTTGAGAATTTGCCCGGCGTCGAGGTTGTCCCATTCCACGGGCTTACAGTAGAAGCAGCAAGGGAAGCAGGATGCAAAATCCTTATCAGGGGCATAAGGGCAATCACCGACTTCGACTATGAAATGCAGCTTGCCCTCATGAATAAATCGTTGGCGGATGACATGGAGACGATATTTTTGGTAAGCAGTCACAATTATATCTTCGTATCATCGTCGGTTATAAAGGAACTTGCGAAGCACGGTGAGAATACCGGGAAATTCGTGCCGCAAGTAGTTGAGAAAGCACTTGAGGAGAAATTCAGTCAGTAGTATGCCTTTGAGTTATTAACTGATTTTTTCAACAATCCCACTGTCACAGGGGTGATTAATGGCGGATGATAAGCTGAGATCATTGGAACTGGTTGAGAAACTGATCGAGATGGCTTCAAAAAGCCCCGCGTTCTGGCGGAACTTCGGACGCATTGTCATGCCCGCGAAGGACCTTCAATCGGTCCTCGAACGGCTTGTGGAAGAGTTGCCGGTGGATATAACGAAGGCCAAGGAAATGTTGATCGAACGTGACAGGCTCATGGAGGAAGCGGTAGCACGGAGCGAAAAGATCGTTGATGATGCCGCGGAAGAAGCTGGAAAGCTCCTTGATGACAGCGAAATAACGGCAAGGGCGAAAAAAACATCCGCGAAGCTGCGTGCAGAGGCCGACCAGTATGTCATCGAATCCCTTGAAAAGCTTGAGGACAGGGTGGCGGAATTGCTTACATCTATCAAGGCCGCCCAGTCGGAACTGATAAACAGTATGGAACGCAGGCGCGAGGATGAGCTTAAACGCGGGGATATGGATTAAACATGTTACGCGGGGAGTGGTTGATCACTCATGTTTCGTAGTCAATCCGCAGGGTGGTGAGGATTTGGAAGATACTGAACTGGAAAATCTTTTGAGTGATATTGAATCGGACCACGTAGAACGGAAAGCGTCAGTAAGTGACGCAAAGAAAATTTGCCAATGCATCTGTGCGTTTGCCAATGATCTACCGAATCACCAAGTTCCCGGAGTTCTGTTTGTCGGCGTAAAAGATAATGGAACCTGTGCCAATCTTGATATCACCGATGATTTGCTTCAAAAGCTCTCACACATCAGATCGGATGGGAATATTCAACCGTTTCCAACGCTTACGGTACAGAAAAAAATATTAAAGGGATGTGAACTTGCAGCTTTTATCGTGGAACCCGCTTACGCCCCACCGGTGCGTTTTGATGGAAGGGTTTATGTACGCGTTGGACCGACAACACGTTTAGCATCGGCCGAGGATGAACGACGACTTACTGAGAAGCGACGGTCCGGTGATTTGCCGTATGATATTCACCCGATACCATCCTCATCGGTTGACAATCTTGATCTCAATTTGTTTAAGACTGTCTATCTTCCTTCTGCATTCCCGCTGGATATACTTGAGATGAATGATCGCTCAATAGACCAGCAGCTTGCATCTCTGCGTTTTACCACCGTCGGAACTGATCAGGTTCCCACGGTTCTTGGTGTATTGGTTGTTGGAAAAAGTCCACGTGATTTTGTTCCCGGGGCGTATATTCAATTCCTCAGGATTGATGGTCTCTCCCTTACTGACCCGATTAAAGACAATAAGGAAATAGATGGGCCTCTTAATGATTTGCTCAAGGGGATTGATGATATTTTCAAGGCGCATGTGTTGACTGCAACGGATATTACCACTGGTGATACGGAAATCAGGCACCCGGATTATCCTGTCGTCGCATTCCAGCAGATTGCGCGGAACGCGGTCATGCACCGCGTTTATGAGGGAACGCATGCTCCGGTTAGAATCACCTGGTTCAGTGACCGAATCGAGATTAATAATCCCGGAGGTTTTTTTGGACAAGTGTCGAGAGAGAATTTTGAGGATCCTG
>CBDVBS010000464.1:0-3308 GCA_965372275.1 uncultured bacterium
GTTACCGACATAGCAGGTTGTGCCGTCGACGAAAACATCGAGAGCTTCGCTGATGGGGTAGCTGCCCACGAGTTCCGGCCCCTCGGCGCCATCCGGATCGATGATCATGAGCCCGTCATTGTCGGATGCATAAATATAACCCTGTCCATCGTGATATTGAATTCCGAAGCAGTCGTTGCCGGGATAACTGTCGATAAGTGTCGGTGCGTGGGGAATGGTGCAATCGACAATCTGCACGCCTGAATCACCGCATGCGAGATAGGCGATCTGATCGTGCACCCATACTTCCCAGCAATTGCCACCGGGGTCGATGGAACCAATGGTCTCGGGGTTTTCGGGGTCGGGGATCGCGTCGGGCGTGCATTCGAGCCAGACTTCATTCTCATCCTCGTTGCCCATGGTATCGATGGCCCGTACGCAGAAATAGTAATTCTGTTCGTTCGTGAGGCTGTAAACTGTACCCTTGTAATCATAATCATCCCCGCCGCCGGAAGTCGAAATATCTTCTATCATGCAGCCGGTACTTATTTCCGGCGGGAATTCATCGTCCCAATACACATTGTAATCGGTGGGTTCGTTAAGCAGGTCGGTCGCGTTGTTCCAGTAGAGTATGGCTTTCTCGTATTTCGGCACCACCAATTGCACGCCGATGGTGTCATCCCATACGGGGGGGGCGTGGTCCTGTCCGACCACCGTGAAATCGCTGAATATCGGGAACGGATCATCCTTGAGTTCGGCGTTTTGCCATATGAGGATGTCTTTGTATGATCGCAGTCCAATGCCGATCTCCACGTTGTAGCCGAGTTCGTTCGGGCCGACATCGGCCACTATGAAATAGCGAAGTGGTTCCAGATACGTTGCCACGGAGATAAGCGGCTCGAAGATGGCCTGGTTCACGGGGCCATCGGATATCGCGGCGGTACCGACAATTTCATCCTCGGCGCTATCCCATGTGCCCGAATCGTCCGTGTCTTCATAAAGGTATAGCTGATTGACGAGGCTGATGGGTATATCCCCCGCGATGTAAGCCCTGAGTTCATCGAATGTCACCAGCAGGTTGGTGTGAATTTCGACTTGAAGAAGCGGTAGGGCGGGGCTTCCGTCCAGCACGAATACCGGGGCGAGTGATTCCCATTCGAGCCACCATTCGAACGGCTCGACATGTGTGCGTACGCGGAAGTTGGACGTGTTGTAGGGTTCGGGGGAATAGACGCGGAGGTAGAATTTGTCGCCTTCACCGGCCATGAGAGATATAGTTTCGCCGGGTTTGACATAGTCGTTGGGGCCAACACCTGTCAGGATGGGTACACCGGAAAGCTCGGGATTCAGGTAGAGTTCCATGTCGAAGTTCTCGCCGGTGGTGATGACATCCATCTCAATAATGAAAATGCCGTTGGAACCGGCTTCGAGCGCGAAAATATCCTCAAAGTCATAATCCGCCGACGTCGATATATCAAATATGCTGTCATATTCCCACGTGCTGTCTGAATCGACGGGAATATGCCCGTTGACATCGTAAATACCTTCGTTAGGTTCGCTGCCGTAGACGGCGCGCCATGCGTTGATACGTCCCCAGCCGGACTGATCATCGTGGCCGGGAGTGTAGAGGTCGTCGCAGGTATCCCGAAGCCTCTCACGCAGTTGAAGTGCCGTCCAGTCCGGATGAGCTGAAGCTATCAAGCCAACCACACCTGCGGTTACCGGACAGGAGCAGGATGTTCCGCCGAATGTGCCGCGTTCGACACCGTCATAATATTCCGCATCGCCGCCATAGTGGGTGGAGATGAAGAGGTAACCGGGAGCCATGACTTCCAGCTTTTCGCCCCAGTTGGATCCCCAACCGTAATCGGCCGGTGTTATGCGAACCACATTACGGCGCTCCCCGCCGCTATACCTGGAATACGAGCATGTCGCGCCGACACGCACGACTTCGGGCCAACTGTTGGGCCATGTGTCGGTTGATGAATTATCGTTTCCGGCGGACGCCAATGGGAGCATGCCGTTGCCGTCGTCCCATACGCCGATGAATGTATTATGCATGATCTCGCTTTCCTGGTATGTGTGGAACGACATGCTGACCGCGGTGGCACCGTTGTCATAGGCATACTGTGCGCCTTCGATCACTTCATCGTTGGCGAGATTGGTGCGCAATGGCATAACCTTCACGCCGGGAGCGATGCCGGCGCATCCGACACCGTTATCCATCTCGGCGACCACGCAGCCGGAACATCCGGTGCCGTGACTGTGGGTGTCCCACGGGTCGCCGTCGTTGCCCGCGAAATCCCATCCACGCCAGTCGTCGATGTAGCCGTTGTCATCATCATCTATCCCGTTGCCGGGTATCTCATCCTCGTTGTTCCATATCTGGTTGGCCAGATCCTCGTGGGACCATCGGATGCCGGTGTCGAGTACCGCGATGGCTATATCTTCGGAACCCTTTGAGGTCGACCAGCAGAGGGACGCGCCGAGCACATTGGGGCCCCATTGGTCGTATTTGTGTGTCCACGGGTCGTCATCGGGGTCGCCGTCGAATTCGAAAAGTGGGTCATTCGGATAATATGGCACCGCGCAGGGATAATATTGGATATTCGGTTCGGCGTAACGTACTTCGGGATAGTCGAGCAGTTCAGCCGCCATTGTATCCGCCGGGATCGTGGGATCGAATGTCAGTTTATAGACAGTCCCCCACATCAGTTTGATTTCCTTGCGGAGAGTCAGGCCGAGTTTTTTAGCCATGGGATAAAGCGCGGATGCATCGACGCCGTCGTAGAGTACGACAAGCACTTCACCCTCGAGCCATTGCGGCCCGTTGGCTGCATCGGGCCATTCATCGGTTTCCCAGGGGTGGCTCATTGAGAAATCGGCGTCCGATTCTTCGTTGAGCATACCGAGGGTCACGTCGGAATTGTCACCGCGGTCAGGTAGTGCGACAGGGCTGCCCCCGCTGCATCCACCGGTTATGAGAACTATCGCAAAGAGGATCGTGAGGAGAAATGCATAACGGCTCATCTAAAGCTCCTGACTGGTACTTCAAGCGGGGTAATTATAATACAAATTAGGATGGGATGTCGGCTGCAGACGGGGACGTCCCGCGAAGACCTGATCCTGACACATTGCGGCACCCGTACGCACACTGAATCCTAACGTTGCATAAATATCTCGTTCTTGATGGCACGGTCTGCCCGAGTCTTCGAGGGCTGACCGTGGATTATTCATGGCGCCAGTACTAAGACCAATTCTCCTTAAGAATGATTAATTGAATCGGGTGCCGCACACTTCACAGGCTGTCGGGGAAGTGGGTTTCATGG
>CBDVBS010000465.1:0-3290 GCA_965372275.1 uncultured bacterium
ACCCGCGTCCCCAGGGGGCGCATTCCATAATAAAATACGTATCAATACACCTTCAAATACCGGTCGCGTTCCCATTCGGTGACCTGGGATGTGTAGAGGGTCCATTCCTCACGTTTTGCGCGGCTTATGAATTCCGTTATGTGCGGTCCAACGACATCGCGAAGCAGCTTGTCTTCCTCGAACGCTTTCAATGCATTGAACATATCCGCCGGTAACGTCCCGATATTTCGCTGCTTCAGTTCGAAGACCGACATCTCATAAACATTTTCATCTATAGGCGGAGGCGGTTCAAGTTTACGTTCGATGCCGTCCATCCCGGCAGCGAGCATGCATGCTAAGGCAAGATAGGGATTGCAGGACGGGTCGGGATTGCGAAGCTCAATGCGTGTCGATTTGCCTCTCGCCGCTGGGATACGGATGAGCGGTGAACGGTTGCACTCCGACCACGCTATCCGCACGGGGGCTTCAAAGCCGGGGACAAGACGCTTGTAGGAATTTATCGTCGGGTTGGTGAATATCGACATGTTCCTGACGTGCTCGATGAGTCCGGCGATGTAGTTCTTGCACGTATCTGAAAGAGTCATCGCGCCGTCTGGGTCGTTGAAAATATTGTTCCCGTCCTTGAACAGTGACTGGTTGACATGCATACCGGAGCCGTTTTCGCCGTAGATCGGTTTGGGCATGAATGTCGCGTGCAAACCATGGTCAAGGGCGATTGTTTTCACCACGATACGAAATGTTACGATCCGGTCAGCGGTTATAAGGGCATCGGCATACTTGAAATCTATCTCGTGCTGCGACGGAGCAACCTCGTGATGCGCCGCTTCGATCTCGAATCCCATCTGTTCGAGAGCGTTTATCATATCGTGACGTGCTTCCTCGCCCCTGTCCACCGGGAGGAGATCGAAATATCCGGCGGCGTCGTGAGTTTGCGTGGTCAGTTCACCATTCTTGCCCTTCTCGAAGAGAAAGAATTCAAGCTCCGGGCCGACCATCATCTCCAAACCCTTTTCCGATGCCTTTGCGATCTGCTTCTTGAGGATAGTCCGCGCGCACCCGGCGAACGGCGAACCGTCAGGCTGCTGGATATCGCAAAGGAATCGCGCGGTGACACCCCGGTACGGTGTCAGAAGTCGCGCAGCGCGGTCGGCGTCAATATGCCCGGGGAACAATCCCGCCTGTATGGCCGGGATATATTCAGGAAGCGTCCACGGAAGCACATTGAAGGTTTCCGGGTCAGGGCGGAGACGCATGTCGGATTCGTTGATTCGCGCGAAGCCTTCCACGGAGGAGCCATCAAACATGATCCCATCATTAAATGCCTTCTCAAGCTGGGAGATTGGAATCTCGACGTTCTTCGTGATACCGAGAATATCCGTGAACTGCAGGCGTATGAACTTCACTGGGTAGGCGTTGATAGCTTCTTTTATCCGGTCCGGTATATGATCCAACTTCCGGCCTCCTTGTATATCGACGACTTTATTTACACCCACCATTAAACAAATGACAGGTGAAAGTCAAGGGCGATTTTCGCATTGTGGAAAAGTCAAAAATATCTACCCGGATTAACTGTAAATAGGTTGTATTTTGGGTATTTCGATGTTATTTTTTGCGTCCGCTCTATATGAGCATTACCTTAATTTCAGGAGGAAAAAAGAGATGAGTGACAAGACTGCTGACCTGGCAGGTCCAGGTATCGGTGACTATGGAGAGCTGGTTAATGTTCTGCCGAGTGATTACACTCCCTTGCTAAACCCGAGGGAGACGCAGATCGCAATTACAGCGATAAAGAATCACATAGAAGATGGGCTCTGCAAGGAACTCAACCTGATTCGCGTTGAGTGCCCACTGATCGTTGACCGCGAAAGCGGTATGAACGACACCCTCGACCGCGATGGTTCCCGCACCCCGATTGATTTCTACATCAAGAACGACCACGAGAAGAATCCCGTCAACGCACAGGTGGTCCAGGCCGCCACGAAGTGGAAACGCTGGGCGTTGAAACAGTTCGGAATGGATGTTGGAGAAGGGTTATATACGGATATGCGCGCCGTGCGCAAGGATTATTTCCTCGACCACGACCACTCGTCCTACGTGGACCAGTGGGACTGGGAGCAGGTCATCACACCGGAGCAGCGCAATCTCGACTACCTTGAGGAAGTCGTAAAGAAGCTCTGGAAGGTCCTGATCGGTGCCGGAAGACTCGCCCAGGAGATGTTCCCGGTATTGAAGACCGACAAGTATGAGGATTTCCCCGATGAACTCAAATTCATCCATGCCGAGGATATCCTCGCCGAGTTCCCGGATATGCCTCGCAAGCAGCGCGAGACCGCGATCATCAAGAAATATCCCGCCGTGTTCATCATCGGTATCGGCTGGGTGTTGGAAGATGGTTACCCGCACGAGATGAGAGCCGCCGACTACGACGACTGGGTTACCCCGACAATGACCAAGGACGGCAGGCCGATGCACGGCCTCAACGGCGACATCCTCGTATGGAACCCCGTCACGAAGCGACGCCACGAGCTTACCTCGATGGGCGTCCGCGTCACGAAGGAAACCCTCAAGCAGCAGCTCGAAATCACCGGGCAGCTTGATTACCTTGAACTTCCTTACCACAAGATGATCATGAACGATCAGATTCCGCAAAGCATCGGCGGCGGCATCGGTCAGTCACGAACCTACATGTACTTCCTCAGGAAGGCACATCTCGGCGAATGCAGCGTAACCGTGTGGCCGAAGATACTCAGGGACATCTGCGCCGAGAAGCAGATCAACGTCCTGCAGTAATAACTGCCGCGAGATTTGGTTTTGAAACACAAGTACCACCTGTTTAACGGGTGGTACTTTTTTTCTATTTGAAGAACAACCACCTAGGTGGCACGGTTTGCCCGAGTCTTCGAGGGCTAACCATGGTTGTTCTATTGTATATCTTATCGACCACGGTCAGCTCGAAGACTCGCAGACCGTGCCACCCGGACCAATTTTAGAAACAAGCAATTGGTATCATACTAAAATATTTCACTACTCACATCGGCGGAATTATTAATGATACATCACGATCTCGTCGAAGAAGACATAGATTGTATCCCCGTCGATGTAGGGAATCTTGTACGTTGACTGCACCGTCATGAAGCCATAACGGTGTATGAGAACATCGAACTGGAATGACGGCCCCTCGTAGCGGTTGACACGCACGTGGAACGCATCATTGTAATTGGCATATTCGCCCGGGAATTCAGCGTGAATTGGATACAGACGATTCGATGTCGTCGTATAGGACTTGTAGT
>CBDVBS010000466.1:0-3288 GCA_965372275.1 uncultured bacterium
AGAGTGATTGTATGTCTCCCGCTTGAACAGCAAATTACGCTGCTTCAAGTCGCTAAAAACTTCCTTGTCAACATCCTTGAACTGTTTGCCGCTCCATGGATATCCGGGTTTGCAGAGGCCGTCCACGCCTATCATCTGGATCGTCGGAAGTCCGTACTGCTTACCCATGTTGTAGTCGTCCTCGCCATAACCGGGAGCGATATGAACGATGCCGGTACCGTCCTCGACGCTGACGAAATCGCCATGAATAACGACGAATTTCATTTTGGCATTGTCGTATTCAGCTTTCAGCTCGGATGTCATCCCATCTTCAGAGGGCCAGAAGAGGGGCTCATACTCTGTGTCGATGAGCTCTTCGCCCTTCATACGCCTGACGATCTTGTTCTCGTCAAACGAATCGGCGAATGTCTTCTCCGCGAGAAGGCCGAGGAGTATCATCATACCTTCACCGGTGTCATATTCGATATATTCATAATCCCGATGCACCGCTAATGCGACGTTGCTCAAAAGCGTCCAGGGCGTCGTCGTCCAGGCGAGGAGATGCCGATCATCCTTACCCTTAACCTTGAACAGGACATACGCTGATGGGTCCTGTACATCCTTATAATTCTGGGCAACTTCGTGCGATGACAGTACCGTGCCGCATCGCGTGCAGTACGGCAGCACCTTGTGGCCCTTATACAACAGTCCCTTCTTGTGAATCTCCTTGAAAATCCACCAGAGGGTCTCGATGTACTTTGGCTGGTAGGTGATATATGGATCATCCAGGTCTATCCAGAACCCGATGCGCCTTGTGATACTCACCCACTCTTCAAGATATGTGAAGACCGATTCGCGGCATTTCTGAATGAAATTCTCGACACCGTAAGCCTCGATATCTTCCTTTGAATTAAGCCCCAATTGCTTCTCGACCTCGATCTCGACGGGCAGGCCGTGGGTGTCCCATCCGGCTTTACGTTTGACGAGATATCCGCGCATGGTTTTGTAGCGCGGGAACAGGTCCTTCACACAGCGGGTGAGTATATGCCCCGGATGCGGAAGCCCGTTGGCGGTTGGCGGCCCCTCGTAAAAGACGAATTCCTCGCATCCCTCCCTTATATCGAGGGATTTCTTGAATGAACCGTCTTCTTCCCAGTACTCGAGGATCTTGAGTTCTTTGTCCGGGATCGGCTCTTTTCCTGGCACTTTAAACGACATTACCTGACCTCTTCTTGTCCCCTCAAGAGGATTTTTGTATAAGCGTTTATTTTCACTTCATGCCGGCTGGAAGCCAGCGCTCCAGTAAGAAACGATTTTAGTAACCCACGAATCCCATTTCGTGGGTTAAAAAAATATTCAAAAGGAACATTTATACCACTCTCTAACACATTTTGGTAGGCCGGGCGGGAATTGAACCCGCGACCTCAAATTTATGATCTCAACATTCATCATTTCCCATCCGGGTGGCACTGACAAGCGAGTCTTCGAGTTTGTCAGTGTCTTCTCCCGGTACCACGGACAAGCTTACCGAATGATGGTTTGATTCACATCAGTATGGATTGCTTGCCCGGGGCTTGTCCGTGTGCCACCGCTATCCGAGTCTTCGAGGACAGCGGTGTTTTACCTGGTGCGCGCATCATCGTTCGCTGGCGCTCACTATAGATACGCGCTACCCATTGTGCGTTACCCAATGTGCGGTATGCAATGTGCACGACCCAATGTGCTACCGGCCCGTAAAAATTATCAATGTAAAAACCACAAATCAAAAACCCGGCTCCTTGCCGGGTTTAACTTTCAAATCGTTGGCTCAAACGCCTGTCCACCCGGCTGCCTATGAGGAAACCAATAATACCTATAATAATGCCGCAATGTATCAATGCCCATTCGAACACGAGTCCGTCCTGGAATGAGATCGCGGCCAAATCCAATCCGCCTACATAAACGAAACCGCCCACGCAGGCTAAGACGTATCCGAGCAGACCGCCGATGACGGTATATCTGAGCCTATTTGAATATCCATCGACCATCATCAGTCCATTATACAGTAAAGCTCCAAAAAAAGCACCGACCGCTGAATAGATGAAAATCACACTCTCGGTGCTGAAATAGAAACCGTAACTCATCAGGCCGATTACATGCCCGATAAACCAGCCGGCAAATCCGCCGGTGAACAAATATATGAACTTCGCGCGTTTCATACAAACAGAATAATATCATTCAAGTTGACTTAAATGTGGAATATCCGGTTCAAATTGAGAACTCACATCCGCAGTATTTCTGCCGGTAGAGTTTCATCTTCTTGCTCATACGCACCGATTCCTGAAAGCCCCCGCCTTTCTTGAAGTCGAAGAATACAAACTCGGTGCCCACTTCGTCGGCGTTCTTCTGGCCGAAGTAGCGTACGAGCGATGCCGATTTATGAGGGGATACGGTAATTACGGTGGTAAAAGCATCGAACCCGTTATTCTTCGCGTACATCGCGGTGTGATTAAGGCGCAAATCAAAACACAAAGCACAACGGTATCCCCTCTCCAGATCATGCTCGTGTCCCTGGATGAACTGGAGGAATTCCTTCTGATCATATCCCTCGTTATGCAAAGGCACGCCCAGCTCTTTTGCAACCCGTTCCATGTCCCTGAAACGCTTCCTGTATTCGACATCGGGGAAGATATTGGGGTTGTAGAAATATGCCGCTACATCGAACCGGTCCTCTTTCATGAGCTTCGATAAGCTGTAGAGAGCATCCGGTGCGCAGCAGCAATGTACTAATAGTTTATCCATCACAACTCATGTGAAGATAATATCCGCGTACGGCCTACCGCGTGGATATCAGCCTAAGGCTAATTGCTTCCTTCTATCATTTCGGCCTTTTTCTTAAGAGCGTTGAGCATCGAGTCGCAATTTTCCTGCATCAGTTTGTCGAGAAGTTTCTTGATCAGCGGTCCTATAAGCGGGAGGCCGAGGTCGTAATCGACGGTAAGCTCAACCTGTGTGGACCCGCCGGTGTCCTCGAATTTCCAACCTCCGCTGTAATGCTTATAATCCCCCTTGGTCTGGGCAAACGAGCAACTGAGATTCTCGCTGTCCCAATTCTCTTCCTCTTCCCACCTTATAACCTTGATGATCTTCTGGATCGAAGCGATAGCTTCCCAGTAGGTCTTGGTATAACCGTCGTCACGTCTTTCCCTGACCTCGACGGTCTTAACATCGGGCATGAATTCCGGGAAATCCTCAACCTTGCGAGCCAACTCAAATACTTGGCCCACGGGCGCCTTGATATCCACGGATGATACTACTACCCCCATATGT
>CBDVBS010000467.1:0-3258 GCA_965372275.1 uncultured bacterium
ATTGATCACGGGACCGTTTTCTCCGGGTGCATAACCGTGGTACTCGTTGATAACTTCCCTGTTCAGACCAAACGCGGTTTTCAGCCGGAACTCCTCATCAAGAGTCAGGTCGAGGACCTTGAGCCTGATCGGAATACTCTCCATCAATCCACCAGCGGCGGAAATAACCACGTTACCCGTATAAACTCCCGGCGTCGTGCCTACTGGAATATAGCAGTCTATCCACACCGGCTGCAGTCCGACTGTCATATCAACATCGAAAGAGTTCGAAATCGGTATAAGCGGATCGGGAAACCAACCGGTGCTCCCACCGCTATCGGATGGGTCAGAGCAGTAAATGAATCCCTCAAGGTAATAGCTGAAATTTTCCCGTGAGAAGAACTCTTCGTTGGGGCCATACAGATCGCTCAGGCCTATCTGGACATCGTTGAGGTACATCCCCTCTGCAGGCGCGGCTACCACCTGGAAAGCCTCGTGCTCGTTACGCGCGGCACGTATGCCGACTTTATCTTTTAGCGTGGATATCTCGGTGTCACGTCTTAACTTAACGGTATTATTGGCCGCCTTTATTATGATAGCAGGATCATCTAATCCTGCTGCGTCCCTGTAGGAATCTGAGAATTCGTCATTGCTTGTTTTTCCAAACGCGGAATCAGGCGAGGTCATGCCTCCACCTGAAGCAGAACATGCTCCGATGAGTGTCAAGAAAAATATGGTAAGCCAGATGGCTGCACTTACACGAAACATAGAGACTCACTCCTACAAGCTGCTTGGTCCCGGGTCTGGGGGAGGTGCAACTGCCGACTCGCTGGTCTCGAATCATCAGCATGTCCACCTATCCCCCGCCCGAACCTGGACCTTTATCTCCCTGTACTCTCGACCCCTGGAAAGCAAAAACGCTTTCCGGGCCGTGATAAAGGCTGGAAAGCGAAACCATCATTGAATGCTGAGTGCACTCACGACCGCTTCGGTAGCCCGGCCGCCTCACAACAGAGGCCCGTTGGCTTTGCGTCCCCGCGTTCCCGCGGGTTTGCCTTTATCGACGATCAAAATATATTTACTTATGGAATGAATATACCACACACCTACCCCTCCGTCAAGGGCATCACAAGCGGGTCACAGCACAATCAGACTTTATAAACCGCTTGTGATAAGGCTTGCGGAAGGCGATGACTTAACACAATTGATACAGATTGTTAGAGTTGAATATGAATGATAAAATATTGAACCGTTGCGCCCCCATTGGGGCTCGAATTATATACGATCTAATGGACAGTGCAATTATTTACAGTATGTTTAAAACGCCAGGGAAATTGTGTCGATTATTAATAGTACTGGTGATCGTATCGGTATTCCTCCTCCACCCGGCCATAACAACGGCGCAGCAGGAAGAGGATGAGGCCGGTAAGCCTGTTGTCACGCTCAGGGCAGACCACCAGGAAGTGCATGCAGGAGATACGGTCGTCATCACACTGAAGGTTGAATATCCCCCTGGATATGAGTTGGTTGGTCGCCTCGAATTCCCCGAAGTCACTGGTCTCCGGCAGGAATCAGTACAAATTAGATCGGATGAACATGACAGGCGCGGCACGATGAAATCAGTGGGTAGGACTTTCACGACACTGAATGAGGGTAAATTCATCATCGAGCCCGTTGAGTTGATATTCACCGGACCCGATGGAAAAAGCGTCAGGTTGAAATCGAACGGGTTGATGGTTATCGTCTTAGCTGAAGATACACCGGTGGAAGACTTGCGTGATATTAAGGCATTGAAGAAACTGAAGATCCCGATAGACTGGGTGAAGTACTTCATCATCCTGCTTGCAATAGCGGCGCTTATCATCCTTTATCGCTTTGTTTCAAATATCCGTAAAAAAGCAGGCACTGTCGAAATTCACCCACTGCCCATGAACCTGGAGGAATATTACATCAGGAAATTACGTGAACTCGATATACCGGAAGATTTCGATACCGATGCAGTCATGAAGCTCTACCTCGACATGTCATTCATCCTACGCTCATACCTTGCCGAGAGGTGGAATATATCGGCCCGTCCCGAAACGACCGCTGAAGTTGCGACCGAATTAAAAAAAGCAAAATTCGGCCCGGATGTCATCGACGGGTATTCCGATGTCGCGAATACGTTCGATATGGTTAAATATGCAAAGGGAAGACCCTGTGCTGAAGATATAAAAACCGCCAAGGATGTTGCCATGGATTTCATACTCCTGATGGGCGGCATAAGGAGATAAGCTTGGAAAGCGCAATAAACGAGGAAATTCAAGAGCTGAATGAAACCGTCATATCCTACCAGGATGTCATCGGTCGAATAACAGGCGAAGTCAAGCGCGTGATCGTCGGGCAGGATGATATGCTGAATAAACTCCTGATCGGCCTGCTTGCCCGTGGTCATATTTTGCTGGAAGGCGTGCCGGGGCTCGCAAAGACTCTTACCATCAACTCTCTTGCCAAGGTTATCGATGCCGAGTTCAGCCGCATACAGTTCACCCCTGACCTGCTTCCCGCCGATATCATCGGCACGCGCATCTTTGTTCCCCAGAGCCACGAGTTCATCACCAAGAAGGGCCCGATCTTCGCCAACCTGTTGTTGGCCGATGAAATCAACAGGGCTCCGGCAAAGGTGCAATCCGCGTTGCTTGAAGCGATGCAGGAGCACCAGGTCACCATCGGTGATGAAACATACAAGCTGGATGAGCCTTTCCTCGTTATGGCCACGCAGAATCCCATCGAGACCGAGGGCACATATCCCCTACCGGAAGCCCAGCTCGACAGGTTCATGCTCAAGGTCAAAATCGGCTATCCATGGCGGCAGGAGGAAATGATCATCATCGACCGGCAGACATCCGGTAAACATGTTGAACTCAGACCTGTTGTTCATCCCGACAAAATAATTGAGATGCAGCAGGTGATCGACCGTATATACGTCGATGAGAATATCAAGAAGTATGTCCTCGATATCGTATTCGCCACCCGTAACCCATCGGAATTCGGCCTCGATATCGGCGGTTATATCGAATATGGAGCGAGCCCGCGTGCTTCGATATATCTCGTCGCAACCGCGAAGGCATATGCTTTCATTAACGGCCGGGGCTTTGTTCTTCCCGAGGACGTCAAGGCAATGAGTATGGATGTCCTGCGGCATCGAATACTTCTCACCTACGAGGCTGAAGCCGAGGACATAACGAGCGAGAAGATCGTGAACAGGATCCTCAGCACCATCGTTGTGCCCTGATAAAT
>CBDVBS010000468.1:0-3250 GCA_965372275.1 uncultured bacterium
GTATCTTGTCACCGGTTGTTTTGTCGATTTCAATATGGACATCCAGCCCGGGATGAAATTCCCTGAGCTTCCCCGCCTCCCATTCGGTCTGATTGAGCGCCAGCCTGCTGCCACGAGTGGCGATGGTGACCTTATCCGCCAATATCCCCCCCGTCGTCAGACCGTTCATTCTCCGCCGTTGTGGAGTCGTCCCATTGTCGAAGTTCCTTAAAGGCTGATGGATCCTGTATGCCGAAGAGGATCCGCGTGATGATACACTTCAGCTCCTGGTTGAAGTGACCGTGTATGCAGCCACGTCCATCCTCGTACATATCGCAATCCTGGCACTTCTTGATCCCCTGCTCCAATTCGCAACCTTTCAGACTGAGAATGGGTTCGTGCAGTATTTTATTCAGAAGTTCGCCGGTGATCCTCGCGGCCATGTCATATTCTTTTTTATCGAGGCGCCCTTTCCATTTCTCAAGAGTGCTTCCACGGAATTCTTCGAACTTCGCGCGCAGATCCTCAATGGTCCTCTGCGCCCTGAGGGAATCGCTCCATCCCACGAATTTCGCAGTCTCTTCCGTGATAATCCTCTCGACCTTAGGTATTTCAACTTCCCTTTTGGCGCGCCTTTCCTTTACGATCACTTCCAGATCATCGACGTGATACACAATCGCACGCGCCATTTTGTCAACATCAGGATCGACATCACGCGGCACGCCCAGGTCGATGAACAAGGGATACATCCCGCGAACTCGCCTGAGCATATCGCGTTTAACCGTACGTTCCGGCGCTCCGACCGCCGATATCACAAGGTCGAATCCTGTAAGCCGGGATGGGTATTCGTCGAACGGTATTACATCCCCTTCAAGTTTCAAGGCGAGTTCCGATGCTTTCGATTCCGTGCGATTTGTCACAGTGAGTTTCCCGATACCGGCTTGCTGAAGATGTTGCGCGACAAGCCAGCCGGTATCTCCCGCGCCTATCAGCAATGCTTTCTTGCCATCCAATTTGCCGAGGACTTTCCTTGCCAACTCTACTGCACTCGAACCCACCGATATCCCGCCGGATGAGATGGCGGTTTCGTTGCGTACACGTTTACCTACCTGGAAACAATGGTGGAAGAGTTTGTTGAGGTACGGTCCCGTTGTGTCAACCCCTGTGGCTGTACGGTAAGCGTCCTTTATCTGGCCGAGTATCTCGGCTTCACCCAGCACAAGCGAATCGAGCCCGGTCGATACGCGGAACAGATGCCGCACAGCTTTGGCATTGAGGAATGTATAACTATGATCGGACAGAATATCGACATGGAATTCTCCCGTGTTCGCAAGCACACTCTGTAAATGCTTCACAGATTCCGATGCCCTGTCGGAGAGGCCGTAGATTTCGGTGCGGTTACACGTGCTCAGCAGGAGATTTTCCATGAAGACGCCCGCCTTACGCAGTCCGACCATGATGTCCGATGCATCCTCGGTCTTGAAACTCAACCGTTCGCGAATCTCCAGCGGGGCGGTGGTATGGTTCAGTCCGTAAATGACGAGATCCATTCGACCACCTCCTCCACCGACAACTCGCGCTTCCCATCGAGAAATCCGCGCCAGATATCCGATTCAAAGAATTCACGGAATCCCTTTGCCCGTTCGTCGAACCCGGCCGGGTCTGACTCGATCAACCTGCTCCTGGCTTCGGCGATGATACCCAGACCCTCACCGAGCCTTGGGCCAAGATTCCTATCGATCTCGCGTTTAAGCCAACCGGCCATAGCGGGTGAATGTCCGCTTGTCGATACCGCTATCTGAATCCTACCGCGATTGACAACCGCCGGGACATGGAAATCGCAATCATCGGGTTGATCGACCGCGTTGATAAGAATTCCCCTCTCCCTGCAATCAGCGGCAATTCGGGTATTCAGCCCAGCGTCATCGGTGGCGGCAACAACCAAATACGCGGCAGTTATGTCGGACGTGTCATATTCTTTTTCAACCACTTCGTGTGCCGTTGAAAATTCCCCGGCGATTTCGGGGCAGATCACCGGTGCGACAACACGAAGCTTCGCCCCGGCATCGGCAAGCGAACGGGCCTTGCGAAAAGCGACATTGCCGCCTCCTATTACAACGCAGAGGCGGTCAGTCAGGTCGAGGAATATGGGATACAATTCTTTCAATTTAAAACCATGCGTGGGTCTCGGAAAGCAATTTCCCCACGCCTGTGGCGATTATCAAAACCAGCAGTGCCGCCAATGAATAGATCGCCAGGCGGTTGCCGCGCCATCCGGCGAATTTGCCCAAAAGGACTCCTATGGTATAGACGACTAAATAAGTGAAAAACATACAGTAATGGAGATCCCACTTACCGTCATTGAAGAGATAAACCATCACGAATGCGAACGGCAGGTTCAGCAGGCAGAATATAACTCCCGTAAGCAGCGCCTGGTAGTTCATTTCACCTAAAGTTGCAAGCGGCAGGAAGCGGTCGAAGAAAAACCCGAACATCTTACGTTTGAGCGAACGATAGAGCACGAGGTACATCAGCGAAAAGACCGCTGATATCAGCAGGCTGGCAAATGCCAGCGGCATGAATACCTGGTGGAATGTGTACCAGATGCTCAGTATCGGACTTCCTTCTTCAACAACCGAATGTTTGGCAAGAACCGTTGACACGACCTGGGCGGCTGCCGTGATTGCGATTATCCACGGCCCGAGCGATCGCGACTTGAAACGCATCTCTAAATAGAGATAAATAACCGCAAGCCCCAATGCTAAGGCTGAAAAGAACTCGTTGAAGTTGGAAATGGGATTGCGTCCGAATGCGATGCCGAGAAGTATGAAATAAATGATGTGACAAGCCACTCCAAGACGAATGAGTATGCCACAGAGTTTCGCGGAGAACTCGGTCGAACGCACGAAATCCCATACGTAAACAACGGCGCTTCCGAGGTAGAGCGCCGCCAAAATTATCTCCAATACTTTCAGCAATAAATCCATAACAATTCCAGTAACCTTATATTGTCACATTTTTTATACTCATACGTCAAAGGGCAATAGCATGTAGCATGTGGAAGCCCCAACACGCTGTATCCATATTTCGGGACACACCTCTCGATTTTCGTCATTTCCTTTCCGTGTGCCACCGCGACTACGAGTCTTCGAGGATAGCGGTGTCTTGCCTGGTGCCACGGATAAGCGAGTCTTCGAGCTTACCCGTGCTCAGAGAGTCCACTCCCTGACGGTCGTGGCTCGGATTGCCACATTTACTATCTCATCCGGGT
>CBDVBS010000469.1:0-3249 GCA_965372275.1 uncultured bacterium
TGTCAGTGTTCCGGGACACCGCTATGCCCGAAGACGGTCAGTAGCGGTGGCACACATCAAATGCACCTCAGGTTTGGATTCCGGCATGTTTCAACAGCTTCGGTTTTTGCTCTAAGAGTAGTGATTCGAGACGGCTTTTTGGTTCCTTGACACCCATGCGGGGCGTGTGTTATAGTTCACCATTAATTCTTACTAATACGGGAGCCCGTACGGGCTTCCCGGTGTAGCCATGCGGAGGTATGAGAATTTGAAGCTTCATAAAATGCTTCTGGTTGGACTCCTCGTTATGTTGGTGCTTCCCGTCGTGGGTTGCCAGGGGGACAACACGAATATTGCAATTCCGATTTACGTGCATAATCCCGGATCCCAGGACCCGGCGACTGTATTGGACAGTATCTATATTACTCCCGGATGGATAACCGTGGCCATCGGTGACGCCCAGATATACAGGGCAATCGCCATATACAGCGACGGTCATGAAGCGGAAGTAACCGATCTGGTCATATGGGTTATCGATGGACTGGACTGGACCAGCAACAGGGGTTACTTTCCCACCTATGGCAGGCTGATTACAACATCCGCTGGGACCTTGACCATCAACGTTCGCTTCGGTGGCGAGATCTACGGGCAGGCGACAATCGGCGTATTCGACCCGCAGATTGATATTCCGCCCCAGTCACCAAAGGATCTGGATTACAGCGTACTGACCAACGGAGATGTCTACCTGACATGGTCGATGGAACCTCCTCTGCCGCCTGACTTGCTCGGATACAATATCTATCGATCGCGGAAATCGACATCAGGTTACGAACAGCTCAACTTCGAACCGATCCTTGGTATGTACTACAGGGATGAAGAAGTCGCCGGAGGTATCTATTACTACACGGTTACGGCAATCGATCTCGGTGGGCACGAATCGGATTATGCATTCGAGCTCATGGTTGATAATCGATAGTCATCCGGTTTATTAACGAAAGAACACCCGCTTTGCAGCGGGTTTTTTTCTGCCCGGGAATGGATGAATTGTTTACTGAATTATTACCTGTTTCCTGATGCTATTACATATTATTTATCGTAGAATTGAACATCTTTTGCGGGAAGCTTTGAAGACCAATTGTGGTTTACAGCTCTTCAGTCAAGCTGGGTATCGCAGGTCTCTGACCTGCGGGTGTAGGTCGGAGACCTACACTACCCATTCATTCAGTTGTTTGTTTTTGAAATTGGTGTAAGAACTAAAAATGGCATTAGTTGAGGTCGAAAATCTAACCAAAATCTACGGCTATCCGCTAAAAACTTTTGCGGGTATGATGGGGTATACACCGGATATGCCGATAAGCGGACGCAGGATGGTGCGCGGACTTGATCGACTTACGCTAAATGTCGAAGAAGGTGAAGTCTTCGGCCTGCTTGGCCCGAACGGTTCCGGCAAAACGACACTGGTCAAGATAATCCTCGATATAATTCGTCCCACGTCCGGTGCCGTAACGATTATGGGGCGCAGGCCGGGCAACAAACGTGTACACCAGCAGATCGGTTATCTCCCGGAGCAGCCATATTTTTATCTCAACATGAATTCCATCGAACTGCTCCAGTTCTACGGGAGGATATACAGGATAGACCATGTCACCCTCCAGAAACGCATCCAGGAGGCAATCGACCTTGTGGGATTGAGGGGATCCGAGCGCCGGAACCTCCGTTCATATTCCAAGGGCATGCTGCAACGTATCGGGCTTGCCCAGGCATTGATATCCAAACCGAGGATCGTATTTCTCGATGAACCATCCACCGGTCTCGACCCGATCGGGCGCAAGATGGTCAAGAGCGTGATCAATCGCCTGCGGCAGTCGGGGGCGACGATATTCTTCAATACACATATCCTGAGCGATGTCGAGGATGTCGCCGACCGTGTCGCCATCATCAACCACGGCAAACTGATTCGTGTAGCGCGTGTATCCGAGATGACCACGAGTACGAACCGGGTTGTGGTTATACTGAAAAGGATCGAGGATAATTATCACACCGTGCTTGAGGGACTTACCGAGAGCAGCGAAGAGGTGGACGGCAATCTTGTCATTCACCTTCCCGATAAAGACAGCATCCCGGAAGCGATACGCAGGCTTGTCTCGGCTGGCGCGGATATATTCGAGGTCAACCATGATCACGAAACACTCGAAGATGTTTTCGTGCGGGAAGTATCCAACGGCCGGACCGAAGAGGGGGGGATTGAATGAGCATAATGACGCGGCATACATTCATCTCCATCCTCAAGACCAAGATCTTCTGGGTGATGCTTCTCTTTGCAATACTCATTATTTCGTTGATAGGATATTTCTCCGTGCGAGTGGCAATTCAGGAGTCGTGTATGTCCGGCAGAGCGCACGATAATTCGCGCATGGATGCCGAAGAACTGGATATGGACCTGGAACTCGAAGAGTGCGGATGCCTGAGGGATTACTCCACTAACCTGATATCGGGGATGCAATATTTCGGATTCATGATGATTGCGTTCTTTTCGAGCCTTGCATCCATATTCCTCATGATGGGGCTGATTCCGAACGAAGTCAGCAGACGCAGCATATTCAACCTGATAGCCAAACCGCTGTCACGTACGGATATCTTCTTGGGCAAGCTGTTCGGCGGATGGGCGGCCGTGTTTATGTTTAACTTTGTTCTCGGCATGATGTTCACGATATTCGTGTTCCTTGCCGGGGCACCGTTCATGTGGAAATTCCTGATCATCTCGTTGATTGCGGGGCTGGTGCCGATCCTGTACGGTTCAATTGCATTCGTGCTTGGCACGCTGTTCCGGTCCACGGCGGTTGGATTTTTCTCAATCGTTACATTATTCATGAGTTCCGACCTTGGGAATATAATTATCTACGGCGTACTCACGCAGTGGTTGAAATGGGAAGGTGTTGCTGATTTCATCTTAGCGTATCTGCCTCCGCTGCCGAAGATAGAAGTCCTGGTTTACAGTTTTATCGACTACAGCCTTTTTGAGTACTTCTACAATGTTTTCGAGGAAATGGGATCGATCAAGGTTTACGAGGAATGGTGGCAGAATGCACTTTTCATTGGTGCATATCTCGCGGCTATTATTCTCATAGGGTTGGGCATCTTCCGCAAGAAAGAATTTAATTAGATAGAAGTACTGACAACCGAGTCCTCGAAATTTGTCAGGGTCTTCTCCGGGTGGCACGGACAAGCTCACCGAATGATGGTTGGATTCACATCAGATTAGATCGCTTG
>CBDVBS010000470.1:0-3248 GCA_965372275.1 uncultured bacterium
AGAGCACCGCTATCCGCGAAGACGCGTAGTAGCGGTGGCACACGGATGGAGTAGCGGTGGCACACGGATGGAGTAGTGGTGGCACACGGATGGGATAGCACCGGCACACGGACGGAGTAGTGATAGAATGTGAAAGCACTCATCGAATATTCTTATAATCCCGGTTAATCCAGGGCGTAGAGGATGCCATCGACGGTGGCGAGAAAGATACGACCGTCCTTGCCGATGATCGGCGCGGCATGTATGGGTGAGCCGATGTCATACTTCCAGAGGAATCTACCGTCCGACGCGATTGCGTAGAGGTAGCCATCCAAGCCCCCGACAAGGAGGGTGCCGTTTGCATCAACGGTCATCGCGGGTGGGAAGCTCATCGGCACCTTGAATTTCCATTGGCTCTCGCCGTCCATGGTGATCGCATAAACCCACCCAGAGAAACTCGCCACGAACACCGTCCCGTCCGGGCCGAGCAGCGGCGTGTAGGGATGCCAGTCGCTTAGGTAGAAAGTCTGCTCGGTCGTTCCGTCGGTGTCCAGGAGGTAGAGGTAATTCTTTCCCGCGGAATGGCAGCTTATGATGACCCGGCCATCAGGGAGGGCAAGTGGGTAGTCGCTTATGAAGCCTTCCACCTGGTATTCCCACAACGTCGAGCCGTCATCCTTATCGAGGCAATATAAAATGTGCCTGCCGTCGGTGAAGAGAATACGTCCGTCCGTTGTGAGGGCCGGTCGGGGGTAAATGAGCCTTCCAAACGGTTTCCGCCATATGATGACCCCGTCCGGAGCGACTGCATAGAAAGTTTTATCGGTACCGAAGTAGAGATGGCCATCGTCCGAGACCAGCGGCGCCGTGCGCACAATCTCATCAACATGCCATACCATGCCGGGGGTACCGTCAAGTTTGAAACTGCGCACCGTCCAGTCGCGGCATCCGATGTATATAGTGCCGTCCGGGCCGACCGACGGGGTCGAGAACGGAATGAAGAAGGTGCTTCGTGTTATCCGGCGGGTGAATACGACGCTCCCGTTGGGACGCAGGGCATAGAGGACATCGTCGGTTCCACCGGCATAGATCGTACCGTCGGGACCCTGCGCGGGGGGGGCATAAAACTCGCCGTCAACCGCCAATTCCCATATCGCTCTTGTCGGTTGATGCGCTTTATAGGGGCTTTGCCCGGTGTTGAAGTTATCCCCCCGGAAGCAGGGGAAACCACCGCCGAGGAGGTTCATGTCCTTGCCGGAAGATTCGCCGTGTAATGCCGCGAGGAAACATAAGATAAAAAACAACGGCAAAAGGCCGCCTGTACTCTTTGGAATGCGCATGGTTTGACATATAATAACATAACACCTCCACTCGACCAATCTTTATCACCGCATGTATTTGGCGGCACTACTTGACACTATCGGAACGGGGGGGATACATTGAGTAGGGGAAGGGCGAGGGATATTAACGAGTGCTGAGAAAAATATGAATAGTGTGGCGCAGACTTTCCAGTCTGCGATTCAAAGATATGAGGTGAGATTCATGCGAAGGATAATTCCGTTAATCCTATTCCTTACACTGATCCTCCCGGGCACGATGCCCGGTGCGGATGCCCAGACAACCGGCATCACGAATATCGAGATCATCCTCGATTGCTCTGAAACGATGAAGCGTGAGGTCAACCAGGCGGGTAAACTCACCACGGCCAAAACGGCCCTGTTCGAATTCATAAACGACGCACCATCCAAGTACCGCTACGCCCTCCGTATCATGGGCGGCGGGGAGAACGCCACGCATTATTCATCGGAACTTATTGCCGGGTTAGGTTTGCTCAGCAAATACAGCCTGAATGAGAAGATACGAGAATTGAAAGCCGGCGGGGAGCGTGCGCTCTATCACGCGCTGAGCGATTGCTTATACGATTTCAACGATATGGACGCGAACAATATTGTAATGCTCATCACCGACGGTCTCGATGACGGTGAGCGTTCACTCGAAGATCTCGAATTCTATTATGAATTCACACCCGGCGCGCCGAAGCTGTATATCTTCGGGCTCGACCTGACATCCTCGATGGAGGAAGAGTTTAACAACCTGACGAAAGTGGCCGGGGGAAGGGTGTTCAACATCAGTGATCCGGCGCAATTAGCTGATATCCTGATAGATTCGGTAAGTGAATTCTCCGGCAACCTGTCGGTTTATGTCTTTGACCACAATGGAAATCCGGTCAACGGCGACATACAGGTCTTCGACATCTCCGGCAACCCGGTCACGGCGGTCTTTGATTCGTCGGTGCTCATCGCCGAAGTTCCAGCGGGCATCTACACTGTCGAAGTGAAATACAAGGGGGAAACAAAGAGATCGGACCCGATGGATATCGGCAGGGATAAAAGCGGGAAGATTAATTTCGTATATAAAATGTTGGCGGGCAATGTGCGTGTAACGCTCCTCGATTCCCTTTACGATTCTATAAAGGGATCGATCGTTGTCAGGAATATGTCGTACCAGATTGTTTACGAGGGCGGACCGGACAACTATTTTTCGATATCCCTTCCGGAAGGGGCATACGATTTCGAGGCGACCTCAGGGGGACGCAGCTATCAGCAGAACGGGGTGGTGGTGTCACATGATTCCCGTATCGATATCGAGATTGTTATCCCGATAGTTCAATCGGTGCTCGAAGTTGAGGTCAACAACCTGGAGTCGATTCCGGTAAACGCGAAGATCCGGGTGTATACAAGCGATGGTTACGTGATGGGCAATGCGGAGTATGCATCGTATTTCCACATAACCCTGCCACCTGATTCATATACTGTCGAAGTCGAAGTTGCCGGTCAGCGTTACGAACAGACCATCTCTCTCATCGAGGGCGACCAGGTTACATTGAGCTTCGATGTCGCGGTGAGAGTGGGATATCTCCTTGTGGAATTACGGACCGACTCCGGCTACGACGCGTGGGGCACAGTGCGTGTCTTTGATGAGAACGGACGGTACATGCGTCACTGGTCGCATGAATCCGATGAATCACCGGATTGGGCATTCGAATTACCAGAAGGGAGATACAAGGTCGAGGCCGAAGTTGATAATATAGTTAGTTCTCGGGACAGTGTTTATGTGAGTGCCGACGAGGATATGATTGTCGTTATTAGATTCCCGGATTACGTCAGGTAATGCCGTCGATTGGATGTGTCTTTGTTATGGCCCGACACGTGTGCCACCGCTACTCCGTCCGTGTGCCACCGCTATCCGAGTCTTCGAGGACAGCGGTG
>CBDVBS010000471.1:0-3246 GCA_965372275.1 uncultured bacterium
AAGCAGGGACGGGCCTGAATATCGAGATATGAGGGCCTGTCCCTCATTTTCAGGAATATAGGGACAGGCGCTAATGACGACTAATTTGAATTTTCAAGCTGAGCCCTCACATCGTCAAGGTCATGGAACTCCAGACTGCCTGAAGGGAGGTTCAGAACAGCCATAGCTTCGTCATCAAGAAGAACTTCAAGGGATTCAAGTTCCTCGGGAGATAGCTTTTCCACAACATCCTTGAGTTCCCGGATGATTGCAGCCAGATTGTTCAGGTCGATAATCTTCGTTGACATAACACCTCACCAAGAATAATCATACCATAAGGAGGGACGGGCCTGGATGACCTCTCCCTGATAACGCGGGTTGCAGGTGTGACTTCGACGCTTGTTAGTGTCTCAAACAATTTATCTCATGGATCAGGATGTCCACTCCCTGACGGTCGTGGTTCGGATAATTTTAAAGGATAGCTTCAACCCCGGACTGCCAGGTATTGCCATTGGGGACAATCCCGCGGAAGACCTTGGGACAGTCCCCAATGGCGGAAAAGCTGAAGAACAGGGACGGGCCTTTAGAAATGAAGAACGTAACTTTCGAACAGCGCATTATACCTGTTGCCCAACGCCTACTCTACTGAGGCCTGTCCCGTAGTAAAACCATTCCTCGGCCTTTTCAACAGACCCGCTATTCCGGTTAAAGTCTCATTCAGGCATCGATCTGGTTAAGAACGGTTAATAATTACCCGATATAATGATTGATATTATTTCAGTACCCCTTCAACAGGGGGATAAAGTATGCTATAAATGCCCGGTGGCACCGGGTTTATAAGGATTTATGAATTTGAAAAAAGAAGTATTCCGATATGTACTGCTGATCATCCTCCTCCCGCTGGTCTTCTTCACCGGGGCAAAACCCGCATCAGGTGAAAGGGAATTCCTGAAGTTCGATGAAGCGCGCGCGGTCAGGCTTATGCTCGACGAGATAAACAGCATCCGCACCGATGCCGGGCTGGAACCGGTGGAACTTGATACCGGCCTGTCGGTCGTGGGCCGGGCGCATTCGCGGGATATGGCCGAACGTGATTTCTTCGGGCATTTCGATCCCGACGGCAAGGGCGCCAACGACCGTGTGCGCGTGGCCGGGCTTAAGTGTCTCGTAACCGAGAATATCGGTGTTTATCGCGCCGATAACGCCACGCCGTCCAAAGCTGTTTCCGACCTTATGGATGGCTTCTACGACAGCGGGCCGCACAGGGCAAATCTCATGGATGCCAACTCAACTCATGTCGGTATCGGTTTCTACCAGGATGCCTCCGGGCTGTCAACCATATTCGGTCCATCAGAAAAACGCGCTCCCAAGCAAGGGTACGGCACGATCTTCGTAACCCAGAATTTCTACAGGCTTGAAATCTATGAGACCGAACCCGCCGATCTTCCCGCCGAAGTGTTTGTCGGTGAAGATCTGGAACTGAATTTCAAGACCGTATATGAATTCGATATGCTTTCCCTCCGTTTTGAGAAACAGGATTTCTTCAGCGAGGAATATTATGTGAAGGCCGAGCAGAAGGATGAGAAGGAATATGCATGCCGATGGAGCTTCCCGGAAGACGGGCGCTGGACATGCCGTGTCATCGGTATAACCGACCCGGAGCAGGGAATCGCTCGCGGCATCGGACAACTCGAGTTTCATGTGGAATAGACTTGTTTCGTTTTCATGCTGGCTGGAAAGCCGGCGTACCAATTGCGAATTTACCATGTCCCATCAGAGAGATACTTGACGACGAAGTGGTCATACCCTCCGACCGCCGTATGACTGTCGGGACTTCCGGGATCGGGACTGAAATCGACGGTTTCCTGGTAATCACCCGCGACATATACATTGCCGCTGCCGCCGATATGTGTCGCGTAGCCGAAATCGTTCTTCGACGCACCGAACGCGCGTGCCCACAACAGATCGCCCATGGAATCGAGTTTCACAATGTATGTGTCGGTCATGCCGTGGGATGAATATTCCACGGGATCGCCAGGGTTCGGATTGAAATTGACGGTGCCGGTGAAATGTCCGATGATGCATACATTGCCGGATGAATCACCCGCGACGTATATACCGTAATCATGATCGGCGCTACCCCAGGTCTTCGCCCATGCGAGATTCCCGTCGGAGTCGAGCTTGATGAGATATGGGTCGCGTCCGCCAACGGATATGCGGTTATCCGGTGTACCGGGCTCCGGGTTGAAATTCGCGGCGTTTTCAAAATAACCGCCGACGTACACATTCCCTGACGAATCGACCGCGACTCCCCTGCCGTAATCATCGATCGCGCCTCCCCATCGTTTCGCCCAGACGAGGTCGCCGTCGGGATTGAGCTTCGAGACGCAGGCATCGCGTCCACCGTTGGATGTGAGATTCACCGGCGTGTCGGGATTTGGATTGAAGTTGGATGTTCCTTCGAAGTACGCGGCGACATATATGTTGCCCGAATCATCCAGCGTCAACGCTCGCGGGATGTCGAGAGTGGGGCCACCCCATCGCTTCGCCCACACAATTTCACCGGCCGGGTTGAGTTTGCTCACCACGATATCCTGCGCGCCGTTGGATGTGAGATTTACCGGCGTACCCATCGGGTCGGGATTGAAATTGACGGTACCGTAGAAATATCCTGTTGTATAGACATTCTTGGCGCTGTCCTCGGCGACGCCATATACCATATCGTGAGCGGTGCTTCCCCATGTGCGCGCCCAGCCATCATCCTCGACAGGCGTTTCGGAAGAGACATCGGAAGCATGAGTGAAGTATGAAGTGACTGTTTCATCGGGAAGCAGTCCGCCATAGCCGACATCCTCACTCTCGACGTGGATCAGCAGGTCGATGTTAATTTCGGCGGGTGTGACGCTTGTTATGTCGATCGCATATGTGGAATACCCGGGACCTCCTGTGGCCGGTGCGGTTGAAGACTGTATCGTGAAATTGCCGGGGGATTCAACCTTCACGGTGTTGAGACCCGCGTTGAACCAGTCATACACATCAATCGAAAGATGCAGCTCGCCACCCGACACACTGCTGTCATTGTAGAGTGTGTTCGATGTTTCGGTGACTTCTATCCTGTATGCTTCCTGACGATTGGCACCCGGGCCGAAGTCGTCGGGAATCGTCCATGGTGGGTTACCGCTCGGGAATTGCCAGTTTGCATCGATAGCATAGTTGAATATAAGACCATCCGTGCCGATTTCGATGGAGTAATGCCTGACATTCTTC
>CBDVBS010000472.1:0-3246 GCA_965372275.1 uncultured bacterium
GAGAACTTACCGTCCTCGATAAGCCCCTCAAGATATTCATCACGGAAATCCGGATCAAGCTTCGTCGGTTCGTAGCCAAACGCCCTCGGGTCTTGCGTCGATGGAGGTGGAGCAGAGCCGTAGACACCACCCGACCTCGGGTAATAATCCTTCTGCCTCCTGGAACTCGCCCCGGAGTATTTAATCGCCAGATAAATCAAGAACGCCAAAAGACCAAAAAGGAATACAATGACCGCCCAAAGGCAGCCCGGCATATCATTTTTCTCGGCATCCGAATACACATAGATCGCGACCACAGCCCAAACAAGCAACATAATGCAGTAGCAACCGGGATCGAATAATTCAAACGAATTAGATGCGTATGGAGAATCCACCAGGATTCCTTCCTTACAGGCCGTCCTTTACCACATCGTAAAACAACTAAGGAATGGCCTTCCCCAGAAGTGATCTAAGTAATAAAGTCTGTATTCTATCATTTAAACGATAAAAATAACACCGGCAATCCTGTGACGAACAGCCGGTGATACGATCACTCGCCGGAATAAACGCCCTACCAATCCGGCAGCGGGTCGACGCCCCCATAGCAGCCCATGTCATATCCACCGAGACCCGTACCAATGCATGGCGAACCGGTATCCAGATGCTGGTCGGTAAAGTTCTGCACGAATTCGGGATTGGCATTCAGCATTCCGTCGCCACCGGTAGCGTTACCACCAAGACGCGTGAAATTGAAACCGAACCCGTCGAAGATGTCCGAGTATGTGATGACGGGGAGCGTTCCGCTATCGACATAATACCCGTATGTATGACCCACTACGAACGGTGGGAATATGTGCGCGATGATGTTGTTGTACATATCACCCGTTGTGATATTGCTGAAATACACACCGTAACCGTAACACCCGGCAACAAACGGTGCTCCGAACGCGGATATTGTATTCTGGTAATAATTCAATGTACCGACACCATCCGCGTAGACACCGTAGTACTTTGGATATACATCAGTCGCGGAACTGACAAGCAGCCTTCGCAGCAGGTTATTCCGCATCGTGATGTTATCGCTGGAACCTTCCTCGTATATGCCGTATAGCACGATCGGATCCTCAAGCGGATCATCCATTCCGAAGAAGACATCCCCAATGAGATTCTTGAGGAGAGATACGCCGTTGCAGTTGTAAATCCTCAACAGCTTAATATCAATTTCCCCCGATACAACAACCAGATCACCGTAGCTCCAATCCTGAAGGCGGTTTTCCTCCAATGTGATGTTGGTGCAGTTGCGGAGGTCGATCACGATACCCGACTGGCCGACATAATTGGATGCCACATCCATGAATTCACAATCGGTGATATTGATATCCGTCCCACCATCAACAACAAGGATTCCCTGGCCGGTTGGGTCACCCTCGGTCGGCATCACGAGCGATATTGAATCCATATCGAAACCGTTGAGGGAACCGTCCCAGCCGAGGTAGATCATGGTATTTGCATTGCCGGTGGATTCCGCGAGCCGTGGTGTATACGAGAAATTTTCCCACGATCCACCGGATGCCGATGAGCTGACCTTGAATCCAGAATCGTCGAGGTTGAAGGATGTTATCAACGCCGGTGGAGTAGTGCCAATACCTTCGATGTGCAACGGTTTCTGCAGGTGGATGTCCTCAACATACTCGCCGCTCTCAACGTAGATCGTGCCGAAATCAGAGGATGCGTCGATCGCATCGGTGATTGTCTCAAAGGGATTCGACTCAGACCCATCCCAGGGACCGGATGTATTATCATCATCGACCCAGAATGTCGATGTAGAGATGGATAATTCGTATACATCGCTGACATCCTGATCAAGGTCAGAATTCGTCACGCGCAGCTTCACCCAGTAATCACCGGCGTGTGGGAAAACAATGTGCGGATTGATGCCGTGATCGTCGTCGAAATCCTCATCACCGTCGATGTCCCAGTCATAATCTGTAATCGTAGTCCAAGTTGGAGTCTTGGACGGTGACGCGTCGAACTCAATCGATTCACCGGGATATATATCGGTGTCGCCGACAACCGTGAAGATCGCCTCCAGTGGTTCACCGACCACGACCTGGATCGGGTCGCTTACATCCTGTGCCGGTTCATCGTTAGTGACTCTCAATCGGACATCAAACGTGCCAAGTGTATCGAAGAATATCTCAACATTCTCACCGAATGCCTCATCAAAATCCAGATCGCCGTCGGCGAAATATTTATATGCATTGACGGTCGCGGAATAATCGGCTGATGAATCGGGTGTTCCCATTACACCATCAACATACCCGGTCATCTTGTGCTCGGCATCATATGGAAACTCCGTCGGGTTGAACCAGCGGGTATATCCGTCCGGATTCAATAAGTGCAGGTCGTCAGGTCCGGGAATCAATACCGATGAATCGCCCGATGCCTCAATACTCCCTTGACTGATGATCGTCCCGCACACATCGAACCCGGTGAAGATTGCGTCATCGTTGGGATGCGTCAGCCCGATATCCACTTCGATAAGTCCGTCGTGAAAATCCGGCGGTCCTTCGAGTGTCAGGAAATTCCCGGCTGGGGGCTGAAGCATCGGTAGCAAGTTCAGATGCATTGAAACACCGCGTAACGGAATTACGTCAATCGTCCCAGGAGATTCATCACAGGATATTTCCCAGTAACCCCATAGTATATTGTCCGGCTGACGAGTACGCCTGCTCGCCGGGATCATCATTGACAACATCCCGGATTTCATCCCCGCCGTCACTGCCGCTGGTGTCCGGCATATCGGGGATCACACCCGTCGATTGCCCACCGGAACATCCGATGGTAAATATCAGCATTATGATTGCTGGAAATATTCGTGCAAAATGAATCTTCAACTTCCGCCCTCTTGATCCAGGTATACCTAACTTTTTAGATGCGAAAATCTCGCGTGTAATTGCATCACTCTTAATTGCTAATTTATACATGTGCTTAATCTGAATGAGTGAATGTGAGTGTGGTTATATCCTATTGAATTCTGTAGAACAAGACCACCCTTCTGAAGACAGAAGTGTGCCACCCGGAAAAGTTATATTATAGTGGGGACAGTCACCTGAAGACAGGATGACAGTCCCCACGCGATGAATGGCAATGCGTCAATTCAGATAATTTCCGCGTGAGGGACAGCCCCTTCCCGGCACAAATAACTTTTTCGGCACACTGATAGAACTACTCCGGGTGCCACTGACAAGCGTTAACACAAGCTAT
>CBDVBS010000473.1:0-3238 GCA_965372275.1 uncultured bacterium
ACCTCTACACAAGACTTGCATTGTCAGATGAAATCATATTATGGCGAAAGTCGAGAGTTTGAATATGCGCATATCCCCTGATCGTGAGTTGAATAAAAAAACCGCCTGTACGACGGTTTGAGTTCATGCTAAGGAATTGTGTCCCTGCGGAGGTTATCGTTTACTGGGCCACGAAAGTAATGAAGTGGCAGGCAACGATTTTGCCCGTTTCTAACTCGGCGTTAAGGACTTCGACAACATCTTTCGCGAGACTTTCACGTCCACGGGCATTGCCTATTTTATCCCATGAATGTCCCCCCATGGTTGCATCCACAATAGCAATCAATTTCGGCATCTTCTTGCCTATCTCCGCCCTGACCTTCTGGTCTCCAAGTTCCAGGTTGAATCCGTATTTCAGATAAACATAGTCGAATTTCTCCGACGGCCCGAGGTTGACAACGGATGCCGGGAAATCGGAAAGGAAAATATCCGTTGACTCAGTCTTCCCATCAGAGTCCCTGTTTCGGGAAGACCGTGATGATCTCCTCGACGAGGAGTCGGAACCGGTTTCCTCCCCGGATTCACCATCCTCCGTCGCAACAACATCCTCACCAATTTCATCGGGACTCGCCTGGCTTGAAGGCGCAAAAACAAGGTACCCCACCGCGCCAAGTACGGCAAGCACAAGCACGCCGGCGATTAGCAGGATAATCTTTTTCGGGGCCTTTTTCTTAGGCGCTTCCCCGTCAGTCGGTTCATCCCCCTGTTCGGCTTCCTCTTCCGGCTGTTCTCGTTTTTTTTCTTCGTCCGGCATTCCAAGCCCTCCTCAGTTTCCTCAATCAGTTTCTTCCATTATTACACCCTCAAATGCCCCTGGCCTCTCCAGGCCCGTCAGGGCATCACCCCTTGAAGCCTGCTTTAACTCGGCCTTGTCTTCTTCACCTAAAAGGATGATCACGTCAACCCTTCGGTTCTTCGCTTTGTTAACAGGGCTGTCATTGGGTGCCACGGGATGATACTTGCTGTATCCCGCCGCGGACAGCTTCGCGGGGTCAACCCCGGCTTCCTCGATGAAAAAATGCACCAGGGCGGTCGCCCTTGCGGTGGAGAGTTCCCAGTTCGAGGGAAATTGAGGGGTATGTATCGGCCAATCATCGGTATGCCCCTCGACCAACACCCGGTTGGGAACCAAATATATCTCTTCCCCGACAGCGCGAAGAATAGGGATCGCCCCAGGCTTAACCACGGCCTCACCAAGGTCAAAAAGCACTTGATCGGTGAAACGTATTTTCAATCCGCGTTCATCCATGGTTATTTGAACACTTTCCTTCATTTCCTCTTCAGCAACCTTATCCTCAAGTTTATCCTTCACTTCAGCTATCTGTGTTTTTACCGAAACCGCCTGGGCCTGAACGATGCTCTTCTGAGGGATATCGCCCATATTGAGAACCATCGGGCCGCCTGAAAGTACGCCTAAGGCGCCCTGCAATTCGACGATCACTTCCTTGAACCTCACGACATCTATAGTAGAGAAGGAGAACAGCAGGACAAAGAAGCACATAAGCAGGGTCATCAAGTCGCCGTACGTCGTCATCCACATCGGCGCACCCGCTTTCTGCTCCGGACACTTCTTTTTCTTACCCTGCTTCGACAACCTAAGCTTCCTCCTCAACTAAACGCAGTTTCGGAGCAAAGAACGCCTTGAGTTTCTCCTGCACGATTCGCGGGTTCTCGCCATTCTGGATGGCGAGCACGCCTTCGACGATCACCTGGCGTATGAGCATCTCCTCGCTGCTGCGAACTCCAAGTTTCCCCGCCATCGGCAGAAAAAGGAAATTAGCGAGTACAGCGCCATAGAACGTGGTGAGCAACGCGATCGCCATACCACCACCGATAGATGAGGGGTCATCCAGGTTGGCAAGCATCTGGATAAGACCGATAAGTGTACCGATCATACCAAAGGCGGGGGCGAACGCTCCCAAGGTTTCGAGGGCTTTCTTCCCGAGTTTATGCCTGTCCTCGAGGAATGCAAGTTCGATCTCCAGGATATCCCGCACCAGGTCGGGGTCGGTACCGTCCACCACCAGTTGGATTCCTTTCTTGAGGAATTCATCCTTCAACTCACCCGCTTCATCCTCAAGGGTCAACAGGCCCTCCCTGCGAGCCTTCTCGGCGAAACTCACCATCGTCCCGATAATGGCGTTGGGGTCCTGTGACTTAACGGAGAAGACATTTTGTATGACTTTGACCGTCCCTAAAACCTGGCTGAGCGGGAAACTTATCAACAGTGCTGAGAACGTACCCCCGATGACGATCAAAGCACTGGGGAGGTCAATAAAAAGCTTAAGACCGGCAAACCCCTGCGCTCCGGAGCCCATACCCCAAATCAGCAAAGCGGAACCAGCGATTATACCGACTATTGTAGCTAAATCCATCCGCAGTTACCTCACGGGCTAAACGTCACTGGTGCGGGTTACCTGCACCATCTTAAAAATAAGCTGACGGTACTCGATAATCTTATCGATGACATCATCAATCGCTTCCTTGACAACCAGCTTCTTGCCGCTTGTCAGGGCGATGATGGTGTCGGGAGTCGATTCAAGGGACTCAATTAAATCCGCATTGAGCATGAATTCGGCACCATTTAACCGGGTTACTCTGATCATGGTTTCTCCTTTTTCCTATATAATATCGGGAAAGTGGAGGTCGCTTTGACCCGCTTCTGATGCGGGTTTAAGGTCTATTAAGTCTCGTTAAGCGCATTACTAAAGGCATTTAAAAGCCACGGGGTCGCGTAGCAAGTAAGATGAGGTTAAGTATTGTTTAATTTGACTGAAACCAATTCCATTTATAATGTGTTCTTTCCATCAGGCGGGTGCTGCACACTTGACCCTAACGTTGCATAAAAAACAGCATGATTATTGACGAGAAACATGTAAAGTGCATTGATAGCATCATCCCACTGGTCAGGGTGGAATTACTACCTTTCCCATGGATGTCACCGTTAGTGAAGTCCAGGATAAATCCATGGCAGCAGGAATTATGATATCCGGGTGGCACGGTCTGACGAGTCTTCGAGTCTGACCGTGGTATCCGACATATCAAGCAACAAGACCACGGTCAGCCCTCGCAAGGCCTCGGGCAGACCGTGCCATCCATTACTCATTATTTATGCAACGTTGGGGTTCAGTGTGCGATACCTTTAAATCAGGCAAGACGCACCTTGAACAGGCTGTCGGGAAAGTGGGAATTTCAGCGG